>NZ_JBKOQN010000004.1:259364-391671 GCF_046764895.1 Nocardia sp. CWNU-33
GACTTTGGTTGATGCGCGTCGGTTGTTGTAGGGGGTGGGACGCGCCGGGAACGCTGGTGCTGGGTCTTGCTGCGCTCGGAAGATGTCATCGCGCGGAGAATGTGGGGTGGTTATGCGGCGATTTCGGGTCGGCCGTGTGCGCAGGGCGAATGCGACTGGACCGCCGACCACATGGGGAGTGGTCGGCGGTCCAGGGATGATCGAAGTCAGTGGCCCGTCACGGTAGCGGGGGGATTGCGTCCTCGTCGCCGATGAAGTCGACCGAGGAGTATTCGCGCAGCTTGGTGAGGCGGTGGTACGCGTCGATCATGCGGACGGTGCCCGACTTGGAGCGCATGACGATCGACTGGGTGGATGCGCCGCCGCCGTAGTAGCGGACGCCGCGCAACAGGTCGCCGTCGGTGACGCCGGTGGCGCAGAAGAAGACGTTGTCGCCTGCCACCAGATCCTCGGTGGTCAGCACCCGGTCCAGATCGTGTCCGGCGTCGAGCGCCTTCTGCCGCTCGGCGTCGTCGGTGGGCGCGAGCATGCCCTGTAGTTCACCGCCCATACAGCGCATGGCGGCGGCGGCGATGATGCCCTCGGGGGTGCCGCCGATGCCGACCAGGATGTCGGTTCCGGAATCGGGTCGCGCGGCGGCAATGGCGCCCGCGACGTCGCCGTCGGAGATCAGCCGGATACGGGCGCCCGCGTCGCGGACCTCCTGGATAAGCTCGGCGTGCCGAGGCCGGTCCAGGATGCACACGGTCAGGTCGGACTTCAGGAGGCCCTTGGCCTTCGCGACCCTGCGGATGTTCTCGCCGATCGGTGCGGAGATATCGATCACGTGGGCGGCATCGGGGCCGACCGCGATCTTGCGCATGTAGAACACCGCGGACGGATCGAACATCGCGCCGCGATCGGCGACCGCGAGCACGGCGATGGCGCCCGGCGAGCCCTTCGACATCAGTGTGGTGCCGTCGACCGGGTCGACCGCGAAGTCCACCTCGGGACCGGTGCCGTCGCCGACCAGCTCACCGTTGTACAGCATCGGCGCTTCGTCCTTCTCGCCCTCGCCGATGACCACCACGCCGCGCATGGAAACGGAGCTGACCAGCTGCCGCATGGCGTCGACGGCCGCGCCGTCACCACCCTCCTTGTCACCACGGCCGACCCAGCGACCCGCGGCCATCGCACCGGCCTCGGTGACCCGGACCAGTTCGAGCGCGAGGTTGCGGTCCGGCGCCTCGCGGCGGCTGGGTGCGGGCGAAGATGCCGTCATTACGGTGTGCCTCCTACGGTCGTTGCTAGGAGTGATTGTCTCAGAAGCATGGACGTTCCCGATCAGGTACACCCGTACCGGCCCAGGGCCACCTGTGGTCGAGCCTGCCAGATGGTGCGTGGATACTGGGAGCGTGTCGTACCAAAAGCCGCGCATTCTCAACGACTACCGGGATCTGCTCTGGTCGCTGCTCCCGTTGGTGCTGATCGCCGTGGTTTTCGCCGGGTTGGCAAGCCAGTGCAGTTTCGCGGCCAAGGGCCCGACGCAAGGGCAGATCCCGCACTTCGACGTCACCGCCGCGCTGACCGCGGACGCCCGCACCCTGCCCTTCCCGATCCGGAATCCGAGCCTGCCCGCAGGCTGGACGCCCAACTCCGGCAGCCGCGACACCATCACGAGCAACGGCGGCGGACCGGTCAGCACGGTGGGGTACCTCACCCCGCAGGGCACCTACATGCGCATGAGCCAGAGCAGTGCAACCGAGGAGTCGCTGTCCCGTTTCGTGCTGGGCTCGCGCTACGCCAGCGGCGCCGAACAGGTCGGCGACCAGAAGTGGGTCGTCTACGCCGAGCCCGGTGAAGAATCGGCGTGGATCGCCGATCTCGGCCGGTCGCGCGTGCTCGTCACCGGCGCGGGCAACGAGGCCGCTTTCCGGACACTGGCCGCTGCCGTCGCCGCCGCGGAGCCACTGAAGCGCTGAGTCGCTGAGTCGCTGAAGCGAGGGCGTGCTGGGGCGCCGGGGTGCTGAGTCGCTAAGGCGCGGGGGTGCTGGGGCGCGGCGGTGCTGAGTCGCTGAGGCCGATGGGTGCTGAGCTCGCTGAGGCGTCACCCCACTGGTGTTGCCGGAGTTGCGCACGCTGTCGCGAAGCGAGTGCGGTCGCTATGGTTGCCTTGGCGCGAGATACGCGAGGACCAGGTCGGGCGGAGGTTGATGAATATGGCTGTCGGTAGCCGTCTTCCGCACGTCCACATCCGGTCTGCTCGCTGCTGAATCTCGAATTCACTTGCCGGCCGGACTCTTCCGATCGTCAGGAGTGTCCCCATGCCTCGCCATTTCTCGACCGCCGATTCCGACTTGATCACCGATCGCCTCATGCTGCGATCGTGGACCGCCGATGAGGTGGCCGCCGTACTGGACGGCCGCCGACTCGCCCACTGGGCCGAGGACTTCCCCGCCGAGGGCGACCGCGTCATCGTCTCCCTCGTCACGGAGCATCCCGGCTGGTTGACCGAGTACGGCCACCGCCAGATCATCGAATGCGAAACCGGCCTCGTCGTCGGCTCGCTCGGCCTGTTCTGGCCGCCGGTGGACGGTGCGCTGGAGATCGGATACGGCGTCGTCGGCTCGCGGCAGGGTCGCGGGTACGCGACCGAGTCGACCAGCGCCCTCGCCGAATTCGCGCTGACCACAACGGAAGTGCACACCGTATACGCGAATGTGGAGCTGTCGAACCCGGCCTCGATTCGCGTACTGGAGAAGGCCGGATTCCAGCACTGGGCTACAGCAGACGATAAGGCCCGCTTCCGCATTATCGCGGCGGACTGATCGCCGGGACCGGCGTGTGGGGCGGGTGTGCACCACTCGAACCGCACGCCGGTCGCGCTGCCCGGTGCAAACCGGATGGCGAGGGTGGGCCGACGATGTGGGAAGCGCGGGTCGAGCGGGAACGGCCCGTCAGCGGTGGTTCACCACGTTGACGATGGTGCCGCTCGGGTCGCGGACGAAAAAGCGGCGCACGCCCCATGGTTCGTCGCGCAGTGCGTACACGATGTCGGCGCCCGCGGCGACCATGTCGTCGTGCACGGCATCGACATCGTCGACCTCGACGCTCATATCGGGTTGCAGCTGTTCGGCTTCCGGGCCAACGAGCAGGACCTGGGCGGTCGGGTTGGAGGGCGAGGCCATCGTCACCACCCAGCCGAGATCCATGGCCTCTTCGAAGCCGAGCAGCTTGTAGAACTCGCGGCTGCTCTCCATGTCGTCGGTGCGGATGTCGGGGGTGGCGCGACGAATGGTCATTACTGCTCCTCCGGCTTATTCGGACTCGGCCTCGGATCGGGACAAAGCGTCCTCGACGCGCTTGCGTGCGCCGGCGAGATGTTCCTCGCAGCGGTTGGCCAGTGCCTCGCCGCGCTCCCACAGCGCGAGCGAATCGTCGAGGTCCATACCGCCCTGCTCGAGCATTTTCACGACGTTGACCAGTTCGTCGCGGGCGCGTTCATAGCCGAAGGTGGCGATCTCGGCCAGCTCGGTGTCGGCGTCCTTGCCGGAGTCGGCCACGGTCATTTCCTCCCTGCTTCGGTGTTTTCGGTGGGCTCGGCGACCATTGTTCGGGTGCCGAGCTGTTGGGCGCCGAGCGCGGCGGCGGTCACGGCGCCGTCGGCGACGCGGATACGCAGCTGACTGCCCGCGGGCGCGTCGTCGATCGAGCGCACTACATGCCGCTCCTTACCGTTCACGCGCTGCACGACAGCGTAGCCACGGGCCAGCGTCGCGGCCGGGCCCACCGCGGTCAACTTCTCGCGTAGATGGCGCGTTGCCGTGGCTTCGGTGCGGATCAGATGTTCGGCGGTGCGTCTGGTGGCAATGCGCAGTCGTTCGACTTCTTCGTAGCGGCGTTCGAGTTCGCGCAGTGGATCGGCGAGTACCGGCCGGGAACGCAGCTGCACCAGCGCCCTGGTTTCGCGGTCGACCCAGCCGCGCAGCGCGGCAGCCGAGCGGGCTCGCATATCGCGCACACCGGCCAGCTCGGCGGCGGCGTCGGGCACGATGCGCTTGGCGGCGTCGGTGGGGGTGGCCGCGCGCAGGTCGGCGACCAGATCGCTGAGCGGGTTGTCGGGTTCGTGGCCGATTGCGCTGACGATCGGGGTGGTCGCGGCGACGATCGCGCGGCACAGTGCCTCGTCGGAGAAGGCCAGCAGATCCTCGACGCTGCCGCCGCCGCGGGCGAGCACAATCACCTCGACGGCTGGGTCGCGGTCGAGCTCGGCCAACGCCTCCAGCATTTGCGGCACCGCGGTCGGGCCCTGCACCGCGGTATTGCGAATTTCGAAATGCACTGCGGGCCAACGATTGCGGGCCACGGTGAGGACATCTCGCTCGGCGGCGCTGGCCCGGCCGGTGATGAGGCCGACGGTCTTGGGCAGGAATGGGATCGGTCGCTTCAGCCGGGGATCGAACAGGCCCTCTGCGGCGAGCAGCGCCTTCAGGCGTTCGATGCGGGCCAGCAGCTCACCGATGCCGACCGGGCGAATCTCGATGACGCGCAATGACACTGTGCCGCGGCCGGTGAAGAACGAAAGCTTGCCATAGACCACCACCCTGCTGCCTTCTTGCAGCGGGACAGGCGATTTGCGGATCAAGTCGGGGTCGCAGGTCACCGACAACGACATGTCGGCGGAGGGATCGCGCAAAACCAGGAACGCGGTGCGGGTGCCGGGGCGCAGATTGATCTGGGTGATCTGGCCCTCGACCCAGATACTGCCGAGCCGATCGATCCATTGCGCGACCTTGATGGCCACCGAACGCACCGGCCACGGTTGCTCGGCGGAATTGGCCGGCGCGGCTTTGGCCGAATCGGCCGTACGGTCGGGTTGGCCGGAGGACACCCGGCCAACCGTCGACGAAGACGTCGGGGGTTCGGTCACTGGGCCCGCACGGTGGCGATCCGGTTCGTCAGCATGGTGATGAACGGCGCGCGGGCGCGAGTCTGCTGCTCGTAATCCAGCAGCGCGCTCAGATCCTCGACGGTCAGCATGCGCAGGCGGGCACGTAGCTGGGCCAGGGTCATGTTGGCGTAGTCGTAGCGGGTGGCGACCTCCGGTTCGGTGATCTCCGGCTCCGGCTCCGGCTCGTCGGTGTCGGGGGCAGCGGTTTCCTGCTCGGCGGTTTCCGGTTCGATGAGGGTCTGCACGGCGGAGCTGTGGCCGTTGGACCGATATTCGGTGGGTTCCTCGGCGGTGTACAGGTCGAAACGGCTGGATCGTGCGGTGGCGGGGGTATCGGAGCCGAGGGTTTGCTCGGGTGCTTCGTCCTCGTCGAACGTGGCCCACTCGGGTTGTTCCACGGGGCTATTGGTGAACTGCTCGAAGACCGCGTCGCCCTTGAGAGCGAGGCTGGTCACGAACTGTTGGATGTGCATCGTGGTCTGCAACATCTGGCTGATCGCGGTGATCGGGAGATTCATTGCCGCCGTGGGTAGCCGACGGGTTTCTTCGATGGCATAAACGGCCGCACCGGCGGCGACGCGGGCCAGGAATGGTGGTCGGAACATGGTCCTAGCCTGCCCGAAGCGGGTTGTTATGCAAAGAACAGATGCGTATGTGTCACCGTCCGGCACTGTCATCCACCACCATTCCGGCCAATTCGTCCCAGACGGATGTCCGGACGTCACCCATATTGTTCCGCACCATGGCGTCGCGGCGGTGACCGGCCGCTGATCGATTCGTCCGGCGCACGTAAGCTGAACGGCATGTCTTCGGCCATATCCTTGAACCTCGGAATCGCCCGCTCGGCAGGTTCCGGATCTGCCGATGCCGACGGCGGAAAGCGAGTGCTACTCGCGGAGCCTCGTGGGTACTGCGCCGGCGTGGACCGCGCGGTGGAAACGGTGGAGAAGAGCCTAGAGAAGCACGGTGCGCCGATCTATGTGCGCAAGGAGATCGTGCACAACCGGCATGTCGTGGAAACACTGCGTGAGCAGGGCGTTGTCTTCGTCGACGAGACCGACGAGGTGCCGGAGGGTGCGGTCGTGGTGTTCTCCGCGCATGGTGTCTCGCCCGCGGTGCACGAGTCGGCGGCAGCCCGCAATCTGCACACCATCGATGCGACCTGCCCGTTGGTGACCAAGGTGCATCAGGAAGCCAAGCGCTTCGCCCGCGACGACTACGACATCCTGCTGATCGGCCACGAAGGCCACGAGGAAGTCGAGGGCACCGCGGGGGAGGCCCCCGACCATGTGCAGCTGGTGGACGGTCCCGATTCGGTGGATCGCGTCACAGTCCGCGACGAGTCCAAGGTCATCTGGCTGTCGCAGACCACGCTCAGCGTCGACGAGACGATGGAGACGGTCAAGCGGCTGCGCGAGCGGTTCCCCTCGCTGCAGGATCCGCCGAGCGACGACATCTGCTACGCCACCCAGAACCGTCAGGTCGCGGTCAAGGCGATGGCGCCGGAGTGCGATCTGGTGATCGTGGTCGGCTCGCGCAATTCGTCGAACTCGGTGCGGCTGGTCGAGGTGGCCCTCGGCGCCGGCGCCAAGGCTTCCTACCTGGTCGACTACGCCCGTGAAGTGGATCCGGCGTGGCTGGAGGGGGTGCGGACGGTCGGCATCACCTCCGGCGCTTCGGTGCCGGAAATCCTGGTCCGCGGTGTGCTGGACATGCTGGCCGAGCACGGCTTCGCCGATGTTCAGCCCGTCACCACCGCTAATGAGACGCTGGTGTTCGCGTTGCCGCGGGAGTTGCGCACGACTCGGAACTGAGCACTGCCGCACTGATTGTTGTTGCCCGGGGCGGTAATAGGCGCCCGGGCACGGTCGTATCTACAGGTTCTCCGGCTTGCGCCGTTCGGTCCTGCTCGAATCACGTTCGCGGTAGCGGACATTGGGCTGCGGATGCGGCGGCGGTAGCTCGGCGCGCCCACGAGCTCCCGACCTGCGGTTCGGCTCGGCGCCTGCGCGCGGCATCGCGGCAGTAGGCCGGGCGGGGCCACGGTTGCCGCGGGGATATTTTGCGGTGGGACGGTCGTCGGCCCCGGGTTCCGCGGCGGTCGCGGCCAGCCGCGGCGGCGTATCGGCCACTTGCTCGCCGGAGCGTTTGCGGATTCGCGGCGATGCTTCATCGGCGTCGAGGTCGTCGGGTTCGGGCTCGGCGCGCTTGACCCGGCGGCGAGTGGATTCGGCCAGGGTGCGCGCGGACGTACCGGTCCGTGGGCGTTTCGGTGCGCTGCGTCCCCAGCTTGTGCCGCGCCTGGACTCGTCGGTGCGCTCGGAGGTTGCTTCGCGCCGGTGCAGCAGGATCCGGCCCACGCCGATCGCCAGCACAAGCAGCGTGGCAATTGCCATCGTTGGGAATCTGTTCACCAACGGGATCGCCAGATTGAGCAGGATGTCCTTGATCGAGGTCGATTCGCGCCCGGTCAGTTGCTGATAGGCCAGCGGCACCGAAACGAACAGCAGCAGCGGCGGCAACACCATCGTGGTGAACAGTCCGCGGTAGCGCACGGCGAGTACCGCGATCACGCAGCCGACCACATACAGCGTGGCAAAGGTGCCGGTCAGCTCGCCGCCCTCGCCGCTGGCATCGATAAGGAACCCCAGAAACGTGCAGGCGACCGCGATCAGGACCGCTGCGCCGGCCGGGATGCCCGGGACCGACGGCAGGATCGAACGATGCGGCGCGGGCACCCGGGATTGCACACGTTGGGAAGCAGCCACGCTATGAACACTAACTGCCATCACGCTCGGTGGCGTTACGGCACGTCCATTGTCCGGGCTAATCGTCGGCGTCGGCGAAGCCCACCGCGCGCGGCCAGGAATCCACGCGATGGATTGCTGGCACCTCGCGTTCAGCTATTTCCAGGTCGTGCAATTTGCGTGCGGTGACCATCACCCGCGACTCCACGGATGCGACGGTGTAGTTGAAAGCGTCCACGGCCTTACCGAGTTGCGCGCCGAGCCGGTCCAAATGCTTGCCGGTCATGCCGAGCCGGGCGTACAGCTCCCTACCCAATTGCTGAACGGTTGCCATGTCCCGAGACAATGCCTCTTGACGCCAGCTGAACGCGATCGTGCGGAGCAAAGCGATCAATGTCGTCGGCGTTGCGAGGATCACGTTGCGGCCGAACGCGTGCTCCAGCAGTCCGGAATCCGTGGTCAGCGCGGCATCGAGGAAAGGGTCACCCGGCACGAACAAGACGACGAACTCCGGTGTCGGATCGAATGCCGTCCAGTATGCCTTGTCGGCCAGCTGATCGATGTGGGAGCGCAGATGCTTGGCATGCCTGCCGAGCAGTTCGGCGCGCACGTCGGGATCATCGGCCATGGTTGCGTCGAGATAGGCGGTGAACGGCACCTTGGCGTCCACGATGATCTGCCGGTCGCCTGCCAGGTGGACCACCAGGTCGGGTCGGACCATGGCGGTTCGTTCGGAAGTTCCGTCGCCGCGCGTGGCCTTGGTCACCTGGGTGTCGAAATCACAGTGCCTGCTCATGCCTGCCAGCTCGACCACCCGCTCCAATTGGATCTCGCCCCACCGCCCGCGCACCTGCGGCGCGCGCAACGCCGCGACGAGCTGACTGGTCTGGCTGGTGAGCTGGTGCGAGGTGCGCTGCATGCCCGCAACCTGTTCGCGCAGGCTGGAATAGGCATTGATGCGATGATGCTCGACCTGCTGGATGTGCTGATTCAGCGCGCCGACCGCTTCACGCAACGGATCGACCATGGCGCCGATGGCATGCGAATGCCTGCGCGCCGCATCCTCATTGGCCGCAGTGAGCGACTGCCGTAGCAACCGTTCGTTATCGGCGGCCGCCGACAATCTCGCCTCCGCGGCCGTCGCCCGATGCCCCGCGCGCGCCGCATGCCCGAGCCAGCCGAGGCCGACCCCCGCGGCGAATACCAGCATCAGTGCGACGAGCATCGGTGCGGTCATAGCGCAGATAGTGCCGCACTCCACCGACAAGAAACGAATCCGCCGAGCTACCGGGCAGCAGCACCTCAACAAACAGCCCCGGAACCGCACCGACAGCCTGCGCGGCCGCTTGCCGTGGCGAGCTCAGCAAACCACGCTGGGCTATCGACTGACATCGAGTGAAGCCCAGACCGGCACCACCCGAAACCACCAAGAATCGAGTCGCACAAGCGCCGCTCCCCGGCCCTCCGCGCCGCCAGCGCATCCACCGAATCGCGATCATCCCCATCGAACACGTCCTCGGCACTGTGACACCTTCCGAGAGCAGCGAGACCCAGCCCAAGTGTCCGCAGCCGTCCTACCTTCACAACAGTTACAGCGCATCGACCAAAGTCGCAAGCTCGGTTACTGACTCCCTCACTCGGCACGATGATGTCTTCCGAGCGCAGCGAGACCCAGCCCAAGTGTCCGCAGCCGTCCTACCTCCACAGCAGCCACAGCGCATCCACCGAAGTCGCAAGCCTCGCCACTTGACGCGCCCACCCGGGACGAGGCACCCTCCGCGCCAGCGAGCGTCTGCACCTCACCTCCACAACAGCCGCAGCGCATCGACCAAAGTCGCAAGCTCGGTTACTGACTCCCTCACTCGGCACGATGATGTCTTCCGAGCGCAGCGAGACCGAGCACTAGAGTTCGCGGCCCGTCTCGCTTCCGAGCGGCCGAAGCGCATGCGACGAAGTCGCGAGTCTCGGCCGCTCGGAAGCGAGACCAAGGGGGCCGCGAACACGCCGCGCCGCAGGCGCGGCCAAAAAATTGAGTCTGTCGGTGGGTTCGCCTACGGTTTCGCGGCATGCGGATGTTGCACACCTCGGACTGGCACATCGGCCGCACGTTCCATGGGGTCGACCTCCTAACCGACCAAGCTCGGTCGCTGGCTGCCATCGCCGACCTGGTGGTCGCGGAGTCGGTGGACGTCGTTGTGGTGCCGGGCGACGTGTACGACAGGTCCATCCCGAGCTCCGATGCGATCGCCGTGTGTAATCGAGGTTTCGAGGCCATCCGCGCGGCCGGAGCGCAGATCGTCGCGACCGCTGGCAACCATGATTCGCCCGCCCGCCTCGGCGCGGGAGCCAGTTTCGCGGCCGCGGGCGGTCTGTATCTGCGCACCACCGTCGCCGATGCCGACCGGCCGGTACTGCTGACCGACGAACACGGTGAGGTCGCGTTCTACGGGATCCCCTACCTGGAGCCGGAGATCACCCGCGCCGAACTCGGTGTGCCGCAGGCGCGTTCGCATGCGGAGATCCTGGACGCAGCCATGGGCCGGATACGGGCCGATATCGCCGCGCGGCCGGGAACGCGGACGGTGGTGCTCGCGCACGCCTTCGTCGTCGGTGGGGAAGCGACCGGCTCGGAGCGATCCATTTCGGTCGGTGGGGTGGAGACGGTGCCGATGTCGGCATTCGAGGGCATCGACTACGTTGCCCTCGGTCACCTGCATTCGCCACAGTCCCTGTCGGAGTCGGTCCGCTACTCGGGTTCGCCGCTGCCGTACTCGTTCGCGGAGAACTCCCACCGCAAAGCCGTCTGGATCATCGATCTGGATGGCGAAGGGCTGCAATCGGTGCGCCGCCACGACCTGCCGCCGGTGCGCGGGCTGAGCAAGCTCACCGGCACCCTCGACGAACTGCTCGCCGACCCGGTGCATACCGCGGCCGAGGACCATTACGTCTCGGCCACCCTCACCGACCACGCGCGCCCCGTCGATGCCATGCGCAAGCTCCGCGAACGCTTCCCGCATGCCGTGCACGTGGAATGGGCACGCCCGGAGGGCAATCCGGAGCTGCGCTACCGTGAACGAGTGCACGGCCGCCGCGACACCGATGTAGCGCAGAGCTTCCTCGCCGATGTCCGTGGGGTGCCGACCGCGAGCGACATGCAGTGGCTGGAACGAGCTCTCGCGGCGGCGGTCACCGAACCGGACGCGGTAACGGCGGCGAGCGGCACGACCCAGGAATTGTCCGCGTGAGCACGGACGCTCGCGCCGGTGGAGTGCGATCCGGGCTACCGCTTCGCGTGTCGGACGTGGATGGGGTGACCTCGGGTGGCGCGGAACCAACGTGGCCGGGCTCGAGGTTGCCGGCCTGTGGTGACCACCGGCTCCGCTCCGCGATACATCTGTCTGCGCTGCCCGGCGTCGGGGCCCTCGCGTGAGACTGCACCGGCTCGAGATGACCGCGTTCGGCCCGTTCGCCGAAACAACAGTCGTCGACTTCGACGCGCTCGGCGCGGACGGGTTGTTCCTGCTGCACGGCCAGACCGGTGCGGGCAAAACCACCGTACTGGATGCGATCGCGTTCGCGCTGTACAACAAGGTGCCCGGCGCACGCGGCGAGGGAAAGCGGTTGCATTCCGATCATGCGCCCGAGCAGACGCCGCCGCGCGTGGTTTTGGAGGCGACGCTCGGCGGGCGGCGCGTGCGGTTGACGCGCACCGCAGAGTTCGAGCGGCCCAAGGTGCGTGGCAGCGGCGTCCGTACCGAACAGGCCAAAGCGACGTTGGAATGGTTGGACGGGCAGGGCCAGAACCTCTCTCGCATACCGGATATCGGCGAGGAAATCGTCCGATTGCTCGGTATGAGTGCCGAACAGTTCTTCCAGGTGGTGTTGCTGCCACAGGGTGATTTCGCGCGATTCCTGCGGTCGGACAACGAGGATCGCGAGAAGCTGCTCGAAAAGCTCTTCGACACCGAACGATTCGGCACGGCCGAGCAGTGGCTGGCCGACAAGCGCCGAGCGTCGGCCGCCGAGGTCGAGGCGAGCAAGGACGGGATCAATCAACTGATCGCCGAGATTCGAGGTGCGGTGGGACTCGGCCGCGCCGAATCCGTCGAGACGCTGGAGGCGGTGTCGTGGTCGCAGGACCTGCTTGCCACCGCCCGGGCCGAACTGGCGGCTGCCGCAGCGGAATCCGAAGGTAGGCAACAAGAGTCGGTGCGCGTGCGGACGCTCGCCGAGCAGCAGCGCCGGGTGCACGAGCTGCGCCGCCGGATGGCAGTCGCCCGACAACAGCTCGACGAGTACACCAGCGGTGCCGTGCACCGCGCTGATCTGCAAGCCGAACTCGAATCAGCTCGTCGCGCAGCGCCGGTCGACGAGGCGATCGGCGAGGCTCGTGCGGCCGTCATGCACGCGCGCCGCAAGGCCGACGAATCTCAGCGCATCGCCGCGCGACTGGCCGGCCTGCTCGGCGAACCAGCGGCCGCCGATGTCGCTGGGATCGACCTGATTGCCATCGAGTCCGGTGCCGACGCGTCCCCGATCGTCGGCGTAGACGCCGATATCGATGCGGCCATTCGGCGGTGGAGCGGTCAGATCGGCGCGCTCGACGAGGTCGCCGCCGACGCGGCCGTAGCGACCACGCTGACCACTGAACTGTCCGGCCTGCACGACGAGGCCGCCACGCTGACCGCCCGGGTCTGCGAGCTGACTCGGCTGCGCGAGGAGCTCCCCGGATCAATCGTCACCACAGAGGGCAGGCTGCGCGAGGCCACCGAGGCCGCGGCTTCGCTGCCCGGGGTGTCCGCCGAATGCGAACGCCTGCAGATCGCGGCGGCCGCCGCCGTCGAGATCGCCGGACACAGAAGCGCTCTCGACCGTGCACGAATCGAATTCGAGTCGAACCGCACCGCGCACAACGATGCCAAAGAACGGGTGCTGGACCTGCGTGAGCGCCGGCTGGCCGGGATGGCCGCCGAACTCGCCGGACAGCTGTCGGAGGGACAGCCGTGCACGGTGTGCGGCTCCGCCGACCATCCCGCGCCCGCCCGGCCGGCTGCCGGCGCCGTATCCAAGGATGCCGAGGATGCCGCGGCCGCAGCGGAACGCGCCGCCGAGGACGCCCGCGACCGCGTGCTGTCGCACATCACCACCTTGGAACGCGACATCGAGGCGCTGATCGCGCGGGGCGGCGATGCCGACCGAGTCGAACTGGCCGCCACGCTGCGCGCCGCCACCGATCGCTACGAGGACGCCGCCGAACTTGCGGGCCGGTCCGAGGGCCTCACGGCCGAGCTGTCCCGCCTGCGGGCCGATGAACTGCGCCTGCACGAGGAACTCCGCCGATCCGACACCCGCCGGAGCACGGTCGCCGCAGGCATCTCGGCCACGACCACCCGCCTCGCCGAACTCACCGCCCGGCTGCGCGCCGCCGCCGGTGCTGACGAGACGATTGATCGCCGCCGCGCCCGCCTGCACACTCTGATCGCCGACGCCACCGCGCTGCGCGACGCGCGCCATGACGCCGCGACTGCCGCCGAACAGGTGACCGTAGTCGCCGACCGCGTCGAAAGTCTCGCAATAGCAGCGGGTTTTGCAGTGGCCGGAGATCCGCCGGATCCGCGGCGAGGCGTCGTCGATACCAACAGTTCGGCTGCAGATAGCGAACCGGTCGATGCGCATGCGCTCGGTACGGGATCCGAACCAGCCGCCCTACGGCGCGACGACGTGGCCATGCTGACCGCCTACGCGCGGGTAGTGACGGCGGCCGCGCGCACAGCGCAGCGGCAAGCCGAGATCGAAGCCGAGCTGGTGGCCGCAGACCGGGCTCGCGGGCACGCGGAAGCCGTTCTCGCGGAACCGGATATCCAGGCAGCGGCCAAGGCTGAACCCGTCGATCTCGCGGGGCTGGAGGCGTTGGTGACCGCCACGCAGGCCGAGCTGAACATCGCCGTCGCCGCGCACGCGGAGGCGTCACGTCGGGTGAGCCAGTTGGAGCGTCTCGGCGGTCAGCTGTGGGCTGCGGTGGAGCGCATCGCCCCTGTGCAGCGTGCCCATGAGGAACTCGCCGCGCTGGCCGAGGTGGTCGCCGGCAGGGGCGAGAACAACCGTCGAATGTCCTTGCGCTCCTACGTGCTCGCCGCTCGCCTCGAGGAGGTCGCGCTGGCCGGCTCGGTCCGGCTGCGCCGAATGTCGGGTGGCCGCTACGAATTCGTCCATTCCGACAAGGCCGGCCCGCGTGGTCGTCGCGGCGGCCTCGGTCTCGATATCCGTGACGACTACACCGGCGCTGTTCGCCCCGCGAAAACCCTCTCCGGTGGCGAAACCTTCATGGCCTCACTGTCATTGGCGCTCGGTCTGGCGGACACGGTCGCCGCCGAGTCGGGCGGCCTGGTCCTGGACACCCTCTTCATCGACGAAGGTTTCGGTGGCCTCGACGCCGACACGCTCGATGCTGTGATGGGCGTATTGGACGAACTCCGTGACGGCGGCCGGGTAGTCGGTGTTGTCAGCCATGTCGACGAAATGCGCCAACGCATCCCGAGCCGCCTGCACGTTCTGCGTGGCCGCGCAGGCTCCCACCTCGAAACTACTGTCGCCTGATTTTCCCTCGGCACCGGCGACGAGCGCAGCCGTCGGCCGCAACGGCACCGCCTTGTTGGCCGCCGCGATGTTTCGTCGACGTAGTGCAGGAAGTGCGGGCGCGTCGATGTCGGCCACGGCGTTCGGCTGTCAGGAATTCGGGTCGGTCCTCAGACTGCTCAGTCCCAGCTGATGCGTGGGGCTTTCGTGGTTGAGCAGCCAGCGCTTAACCTCCAGTCCCCAGCGGAAGCCGCCGAGAGCGCCACCGATGCGGAAGATGCGATGGCAGGGGACGAAGAGGGCGGCGGCGTTGCGAGCGCAGGCGTTGGCGGCCGCGCGGGTGGCGTTGGGGCGGCCGGAGATCACGGCATAGTCGGTGTAGGTGATCGGGCTCCCCGCGGGGACGGTCCGCAGCACTTCCCACGCGTGCACGAGGAATTCGCCGGATTGCTGGCGGACGGGAATGTCGTCGATCGCCGTCAGATCACCGTCGTGATAGGTGGTGATCGCTCGGGTCACCTCGCCGAGGGAATCACGGTGGCGTAATTCGGCGGGTCGCAGGCTCGGGTGGATCAGCCCGCGCAGGTTCTCGGCGTCGGCGGTCCAGCCGGAGGCCAATACCGCGCCGTCGGCATCCACCAGTGCCGTGAATGGGCCGATCGGCGTGTCGGTGATTGCGAAATCAGCTGTGGTGGTTGCTGTTTGGACAGTTTCGTGGGGAATTGCAATCGCAGCAGTCACGATTGGGCACTCGCTTTCGAGTTGGCAGGGGTGATCAGGAGTTGGTGCTTGGCTTCGAACGAGCCGCCGCCTTGGTGCCGCGGCCCGCCAGTGCCGTCTTCCACAGGTGCATGGACAGATACGAACGCCACGGTGCCCAGCGGGAGGTGTCGATGAGGTCGAGGCCGAGCAGGCCGGCGCCCTGCCGTACCACCAGGTCGGTGTCGAGCAGGATGTCCGGGTCGGCGAGCAGGCGCATGGTGACGTAGTCGGCGGTCCACGGTCCGACACCGTCGAGACCCATGAGTTCGCGCCGCAAATCCGTTGCGGTGCGGCCTTGGTGCAGCACGAGCTCGCCTGCGGCGAGTGCCTCGGCGACGGCGAGGATCGAGCGGATACGCCGTGCGGGGCCGGTCAGCACCTCCGCGCCGCGTTCGGCGATCGCGTCGGGAGTCGGGAAGAGCAACGGCACCGGTCCATCCACGCGCTCGCCGAGTGCCTCGACCAGCCGCGCGGTGTGGGTGGCGGCCGCGGAGACCGAGATCTGTTGCCCGATCATGGTGCGTAGCAACAACTCCGGTCCATCCAGGCAGCCGGGCACCCGAATTCCCGGTGTGAAGGCAGGCTGACGGTGATCGGTGGTGCGTACGGTCACACCGACATTGAACGGGTGCTGTGCGGGTGCGGTCCCCGCGTCGGGCAGGTCGGCACCGTCGGGTATGAACTCCGCAGCGTCGGGGCGGTGTGCTGCCGCTCGTCGCGAGGCCACCGTTTCGTAGTCCAATCGGGTCACCCGGCTCTGCTCTGTCGGCGCAGCAGCGGGACCGGCACCGAGCGCCTCATCGATGCCGACCGGGTCGGCGTCCAGATCCAGCAGATGGCGTACGCGCGCGACGGTCGGGGCCAGGTCACGCATATCGTGCAGCGCCAGTTCGGCGCGCACATGGTCGCTTTGGAAGCTCAGCCGGATCGTTGCGTGACCGTGCGGCGTGCGCAGGTTTCTCGCGTAGGCGCGGTCCTCCCACAGCTCCATCCCGGGGGCCACATGTGAGGACAGGAACCACTCCAGCCACGCCCGATCCAGCGGCTCCCGGTAGGGCAACCGCAGTGTCAGCGAACCATTCGTCGGCGCGACCACCTGTCCGTTCCCCGAACGCGTCACCCGCTGGGCCTCGGTGCGCATGGTGGTGGGGCTGACCGCGAACACTTCGCGCACGGTGTCGTTGAACTGACGGATACTGGCGAATCCGGCGGCAAAGGCGATGTCGGACATCGGCATGCTGGTGGTCTGGATCAGCAGCCGGGCCGTGTGTGCGCGGTGCGCTCGCGCCAAGGCCAGCGGCCCGGCGCCGAGTTCGGTGGTGAGCACCCGGGTCAGCTGGCGTTGCGAGTAGCCGAGCGTTGCGGCAAGCGCGGGCACCCCGCCGCGTTCGATGACGCCGTCACCGATGAGCCGCATCGCTCGGGCGGCCAGATCTGCGCGGGTGTTCCAGAGCGGCGATCCCGGCGCGGCATCGGGCAGACAGCGGCGGCATGCGCGATATCCGGCCTGTTGTGCTGCCGCGGCCGTCGGCAGGAAGGTCACATTGGTCGGCTTCGGCGTGATCGCCGGACACGAAGGGCGGCAATAGATTCCGGTGGTGCGCACCGCCGTGAAGAACTGGCCGTCGAAGCGGGAGTCCTTGGTGGAAACCGCTCGGTAGCAGCGCTCGAAATCCAATGCCGTGATCGTCACCCCAACCACAATGGCAGCAACCCTCGTTGTGCGCTAGCGGAAATCCGCCACTACCCCCTAGGGGGCTCAGCAGCAGCGGTTGCTGGGGTTGCGATCGGCGTCGGCGTGGCGGGTGCGCCAGTACTCCCGTTCGGTGGGGATTTCGCAGCCGGGATGGGCTCGGCGTAGGTGCGCGATATAGCGCTGATAGTCCTGACCGCCGAGAACCGAGTTGAACCACCAGCCGAGCGCGCGCACTGTAGTGCCGCAGGCGGTTGCGGCTGCACGCAGCCGCGCACCGGCCGGTCGCGGAGACCGGCCGGTGCGCGGGGCGTCGGATGCGGTCAATGCCCTCGGGCGTGTGCGGCGCCCGGCGCGCGGACCTGCCCCGATTCGATCAGGGCGTCCCATTCCTTCTGTACTTCCTTCTCCGCGGGAGTGGCGATGAACCCACGTGGCGCGAAGATTTTCGAGGGTTCCTCCGGTGATTCGCTGCTCGGGCCGCCGCCCGCCCGCCACGCGCGCACACAGACCACGACGCCGACCACCGCCACGATCAGCACGAGCACCGCGAAGATGATCGACAAACTGCCCTGGATGAACGTGTTGCGCACGATCTTGTCCATGTCGTCGACATTCTTGGCAGGCGCCAACAGCTTTCCGGCGTCGCGGGCCGTGCTGTAGTTACTGTGCTGCTTCCAGTATCCCAGCTTCGGATCGGCCGAGAAGATCTTCTGCCAGGACGCGGTCATGGTCACCGTCAGATCCCAGATCAGCGGTAGCGCCGGGATCCAGGCCCACTTGACCAGGCCCTTCTTGATCAGAATGGTCAGCACAACGGTCAGCGCGATCGCCGCGAGCAGCTGGTTGGAAATGCCGAACAGCGGATACAGCGTGTAGATGCCGCCCAGTGGATCGGTGACACCCATCAGCAGCACCGAACCCCATGCGGCGACCACGACGGCCGAGCAGATCCACGCGCCGGGCCGCCACGACGGGTCCTTGAACTTCTTGGCGGGGCCGCCGAGATTGCCGAGGGAGTCCGAGAGCATGAAGCGCGCGACACGGGTGCCCGCGTCGATCGTGGTGAGGATGAACAGCGCTTCGAACATGATCGCGAAGTGGTACCAGAACGCCTTCATCCCGGAGCCGCCGAGGAACTGCGACATCACCTGGGACATACCCACCGCCAGCGTCGGCGCGCCACCGGTGCGCGAGACGATGCTGGTCTCGCCGACCTCGGTCGCGGCCCTGGTGAGTTCTGCGGCGGTGATGGGGTCACCGCTGAGCCCGAGCGAATTGGTGTAAGCGGCCGCCTTGTCGGCGGTTCCGCCGGTGAGCCCGGCGCCGGCGTTCATCGCAAAGTACAGGTGCTGGTCGATGATGCTGGCGGTGATAATCGCCATGACCGCGACGAACGACTCCATCAGCATGCCGCCGTAGCCGATCATCCGCGCGTGCGACTGCTTCTCCAGCAGCTTGGGCGTGGTGCCGGAGGAGACAAGGGAGTGGAATCCCGACAGCGCACCACACGCGATGGTGATGAACAGGAACGGGAACAGGCTGCCCGCGAAGGACGGACCGTTGCCGGTGTGCGCGAACTCCGACACCGCGGGGGCCTTCAGCACCGGCATGGTGATCACGATGCCGATGGCGAGCAGGCCGATGGTGCCGATCTTCATGAAGGTCGACAGGTAATCGCGCGGTGCGAGCAGCAGCCACACCGGCAGCACCGAGGCGACGAAGCCGTAGAGGATCAGCATCCATGCGATGGTGGTGCCGGACAGGGTGAACAGGTCACGGCCCCAACCGGACTCGGAGACCCAGCGCCCGGAAATAATGGCGAGCAGTAACAGTGCGAACCCGACAACGGAGACCTCCCCGACCCGGCCCGGTCGCACGTACCGCAGGTAGACGCCCATGAAAAGGGCGATCGGGATGGTCATGCCGATGGAGAACACGCCCCACGGGCTGCCACCGTGCAGTTGGCCGTCCGCGCCCTTGACCGCGGCGAGCGCCTGCACGACCACGATGCCGAGCACCGCGAGCAGGATCATCATGATCACCAGCACCGCAACGATCGCTGCGACGCCGCCGATCGGGCCGAGCTCGTCGCGGGCCATCTGCCCGAGCGAGCGGCCGCGGCGCTTCGACGAGGCCCACAGCACCAAGTAGTCCTGCACCGCACCCGCGAAAACGACGCCGACGATGATCCAGATCGTGCCCGGCAGGTAGCCCATTTGCGCGGCGAGCACCGGGCCGACCAGCGGACCAGCGCCCGCGATGGCGGCGAAGTGGTGTCCGAAGAGCACCCGCCGGTCCATCGGCATATAGTCCTTGCCGTTTTCCATTTCTTCAGCGGGCGTTGCCACGTCGTCGCGCGGCTTGGTGATCTTGTATTCGATGAGTCTTGCGTAGAACTGGAAAGCGATCACGTAGCTACAGACCGCCGCGATCACGATCCACACGGCGTTGACGTTCTCGCCTCGTGCGATGGCGACCACGGCCCACGCGACCGCGCCGAGAACCGCGATGACGGCGAACACCGCCTTCTTGGCCGGGGTTATCGGAGACCGATCGACAACGCCGACGGGCGGCAATTCGGGATCGGTCCGTAAATATTCGATTGTCGCCATCCGCCCTACTCTCCTGTAAAACGCGCAGGATCTTGCTGAAACACGTGACAACGTATCCGATCGGTGACGGCGTGCGGGCGCGTTTCCCGACTCCTTCGGCCGACGTTAAATATTGTTCGTGTGTCGGCCATCACCTCGGTGTTGTCGGACGTATGCTGCCATGCGGTTCGTGATGCGCTACATCCGCCCCGAGGAGGGCTGACCTGTATCCCACCCGGTGTCCCCGCTTCTGGCAGTTCGTGATGCGCTGTGTCCGAATGGGCCAGGGTTAGTCTCGATCGCCATGCATCCACCTCAGCTGGATTCAACGCAACCCGCCCCGCCGGTTCGGCAGCTACGCCGGCGCACGGTGCTGGCTTCGGCCCTGGCCGCGCCGCTGCTCGCCACCGGGTGCGGCGCCGACGACGACGCCTTGACCTTCTTCTTCGGCGCCCGGCCACAGGAAGCGCGGGTCCGGCAGCGGATCATTCAGGAATTCCAGAAAACCCACCCGGACATCAAGATTCGCACCATTGTGTCGGGGCCCGATGCGCTGCAGCAGATGCTCACCTATTGTGCGGGCGGCAAATGTCCCGACATCATCATGGCCTGGGAACTGCTCTACGCCAGTCTCGCCGAGCGCGGCGTGCTTCTGGACCTCAACCCGTTGCTCCAGCGCGACGCCGAGCATGCCGCCGCGCTGCGCAGTGACGGATTCCCGACGCTGTATGACACATTCACCTATTCCGGTGGGCAATACGCGCTGCCCGAGCAGTGGTCCGGGGTGTTCCTCTACTACAACCGGCAGCTGTTCGCCGAGGCCGGATTAACTCCGCCCGCCCGCTGGATCGAGGCATGGAGTTTCGCTGAATTCCTCGACACGACAAAGGCTCTCACTCATCGCGAGTCCTCGGGCCGAACGCGGCAATGGGGCTTCACCGACGCCTGGGTGCCGTACTTCTCGGCGGCTTGCTTCGGCATGAACAACGGGGTGGAGTGGTTCACGCCGTCGGTGGGGCCGACCAGAACCAATCTCGGCGATCCCCGGTTCGCCGAGGGATTCCAGTTCTACGCCGATCTCGCGTTGCGACATCACGTCGCGCCGAGAGTCGCTGACCAGCAATCGGTTTCGGCGCCAGACCTGTTCCGGCGCGGCAAGGCCGGGATGATGATGGGCGGGCACTGGCTGTACTCCGAATTCGTCGGCAAGAAGGACCTCGATGTCGATCTCACGGTGCTGCCGGTCGGTCCACACGGTGGTCCCGGCGCGATCACCGATGTGGGATGCACCGGTCTGTCCATCGCGGCGGACAGCCCGCGCATCGAACAGGCCTGGGAATTCGTCAAATTCGCGACCGGCCCGGTAGGCCAGGCCATCATCGCCGCCTCGGGTCTGTTCGTCCCCGTCCTGAAATCGGCCATGAGTTCGCGCGGTTTCGCCGACGCGCACCGCGAAATCCGCAACCTGGAAGTCCTCACCGGCGGCCCCGCCGGCTCCCGCCCACTCCCGGTCACCCCTGCCTGGGGCAAGGTTTCGGCCCTGCTCGAACGCGGCGGCAACCGAGTCCTCCGCGGCGCCGCCACCGCGGCTTCCCTCAACGGCGACTTCACCACCGACATCAACGCCCTCCTGGAGCCCACCACATGACCACGCTGCGCGAGCGCCTGTCGAGCGGCACCGGGCTGCGGCGAACCTCGACCAGTGCCCACCACCCTGTGCCACTCGGCGAACGCGGGCGGCTGGCCCGGCAGCGAGAGCGGGCGGGATGGTTGTTCGTGGCGCCGAACCTGGCGGCGGTGGGGGTGTTTTTGCTTTTTCCGTTGGGGTTTTCGCTGTATTTGAGCTTTCACGCGTGGGATTTGTTCAGTGCGCCCCGCTTCGTGGGGTTGGCGAACTATCGGCGGTTGTTCGGGGCGGATCCGCTGTTTCTCATCGCGTTACGGAATACGGCGGCTTTCACGGTGCTGACGCTGGTGCCGACGGTGGTGATCGGGTTGGGCGTCGCCGCGGTGCTCAACCGAAAGTTGGCGGGCATCGGCATCTTTCGGACCATCGCGTTTCTACCGTTGGTGGCTTCCACCGTGGCCATGGCTGTGGTGTGGCGGTTCATTTTCACCAGTGACGACGGGCTGCTCAACATCGTGCTCGGCTGGGTCGGTATCGATCCGGTGCCGTGGTTGATCGATCCGGACTGGGCGCTGGTGTCGCTGAGCATCGTGACCGTGTGGAAGAGCGTGCCTTTCGCGACGGTGATCCTGCTGGCCGCCATGCAGGGGGTGCCGGAGACGCTGTACGAGGCGGCGAAGATCGACGGGGCCGGTGCGCTGCGGCGGTTCTGGTCGATCACGGTGCCGCTGATTCGCGGACCGCTGTCGTTCGTCTTCGTCATCACGATCATCAACTCGGTGCAGGCCTTCGACCAGGCGTATGCGCTGACCGGCGGTAACGGCGGGCCGGAGACGGGCACCTATCTGCTCGGAATCATGCTGTTCCAGAACGCATTCAGCTTCTATGAGGTCGGGTACGCGGCGGCGCTGGCCTGGGTGATCTTCGCGATCCTGCTGGTGGTGACCTTGGTGCAGTTGCGGTTCGCGCGGCGCGAGGAGGTCGAATTGTGAACGCCTACCGGGTTGTTCGCCGTGCATCATTGATAGAGCGCAGCGCTGAAACAGTGGAGCGGCCGATGCAAGCGCCCGCCTGTGCACCGGCCACCGAGATCGGTGTCGTTGTCCGGGGCGGTCGGGTTCAGCGGGCAATCATCCGGCGTACGCTGCGGGGCACCCTCAGCTATGTTGCTCTGATGGGTATTGCCTGGTGCGCGCTCGCCCCGATCCTGTGGGCGCTGTCGGGCTCCCTGAAGCGTGACGGCGAGATCACCGATCCGACACTGCTGCCCGCGCAACCGCAATGGTCGAACTATCGCGAGATCTTCGATCTGCTGCCGCTGGGCCGGATGTTGCTCAACACCACCGTCTATGCGGTGTGCGTCACCGCGGGACAGGTCTTCTTCTGCGCGCTGGCTGGATATGCCTTCGCCCGCCTGCGATTTCGCGGTCGGGACGCCTTGTTTGTCGCCTATCTCGGCACCCTCATGGTGCCGCTGACCGTCACGGTGATCCCGCAGTTTCTGATCATGCGCGCGTTCGGCTGGGTGGACACCCCGTGGGCGATGATCGTGCCCGGCCTGTTCGGCAGCGCGTTCGGCACCTACATGATGCGCCAATTCTTCCGCACCCTGCCCGCGGAGCTCGAGGAAGCGGCCATCATCGACGGTTGCACCACCTGGCAGGTCTTCTGGCGCGTCCTGCTCCCGCACACCCGCCCCGCCCTCATGGTGCTGGCCGTCCTCACCTGGATCGGCGTCTGGAACGACTTCCTCTGGCCGCTGGTGATGATCCAGCGCAACGAGATTGCCACCGCCACTTTGGGTTTGGTGCGATTGCAAGGCCAATACCACACCCAATGGCCGATCCTGATGGCCGCCACCATGGTCCTGCTCGCCCCGCTGCTGGTGATCTACGCGATCGCGCAGAAGTCCTTCGTCAGCGGCATCGCACAGTCGGGAATCGGCGGCCGCTGAGTTCTGCTCGATCGCGCTGGTTACGCCCTTCCTCGGTCGAAATTCGATGCACGCCTGGTAAAACCGGCTTATCAGCGGTTTCCTGGCACCCGAGCCGTACCGTCTTCAGGGTGCGCGCACGCGGCCGGGCGTCCATGGGCGAACCCGGCCGCGCTTGCCGCCGATCTACTCGCCCCAATAGGTGCCGAAGCTCCAGACATTGCCTTCGGGATCGCGGACGGTGAAGCCGCGGGAGCCGTAGTCCTCATCGCGCAGGCCGCGCACCACCTCGGCTCCCGCGGCGGTCGCGCGTGCGAAGAGGTCGTCGGGGTTATCGCTGACGACGTAGGTGGAGTCATTGCCGGGGGAGCGCTGTCCGAACACAGTGTCGTCGCGGCCGTGGGAGCCGAACATGATGCCGCCGCCGAGCGGCCAGCGCAGCTCGCCGTGTTCGACGATCGACGGGTCATCTTCGCGGGTATAGACGCCGGTTTCCTCGAAGCCGAAGGCCTCGATGAGGAACGCGGACATGGCGCGAGCGTCACGGAAGATCAGGCAGGGCCAGATCGCGGTGGCGGTGCTGGTTGCTGTCGTGGGATTTGTCATGTCTCCAGCCTCATCCGGCGAACCCCGCGTTGTCTTGGACGGATGGAATCTCCTCGGCCAGCCAGGTAGTCGGGCTGCAGCCGGCCAAGTCCGCGAAGTCGCGGTTGAGGTGGGCCTGGTCGTAGTAGCCACAGGTGGCCGCGACCTGGGCAATGCTCACGAAGGACGGGGTGCGTTCGATCATGTGTCGCGCACGTTCGAATCGGGCGACCCGCGCGGCCAGCTTCGGGCCGAGGCCGAACTCCGCGCCGAAACGGCGGGCCAGGTGCTGCCGACTCCAGCCGATCTTCTCGGCCAGCGGACCGATGGGCGCGGTGCCGCCGGTATCGACCAAAGTCCGCCAGGCCCAGGTCAATTCGGGCGTCACCACCCGATCATGGCAGGCCAGATCGGTCAGTGCGCGATCGCACGCGGCGAAGCGATCCGGCCAGGCGGGCAATGTCTGGATTTGCTCCCAGAGTTGGCGCCCGGCCGGGCCGATCACGTCCGCAAATTCCATCGACATGTTCCAGAGTTCGCCCGCGGGCATGCCGAACAGGGTGCGACAGCCCAGTGGAGTCAGGGCGATCGACACGCCCTCTTGAAAACCGTCGTGGGCGATGGTCGCACTGCTGGCTTGCAGACCGCTGAGCACGCAGCCGTAATTGTCGGGCGTCTGTCGCGGATCGGTTTGTGCGACAACGTCGATGGTGTGCCCGATGGCGACGATGAACGTCATGTGCCGCGATGGCAGTCCCCGATGCAGTCCGGGCGCGAACCCGGACATGCGGTAGCCGACGTAGCGGTCGATGAAGGCCGCGAGCGCGGGTGCCGGTCGTGCCGTCACCACTTCGGTGGTCGGCTCCATGAACGTCACGCTACGCCCGTCGCCGGTTCCCGCAACCTGCCGTCAGAGCGCAACGCGGAACTGTGCCTGCCGCAACTGCACCGGCCATCCCGAAGCGCTCTGGTACATGTGCATCGGGCAGGCGGGGTCATACGTGATCGGCGCGCCGCCGGATCGTCGATGCCAACCGAGCGGCGCCACAGGATGGGTTTGTCGCTCAGCTCGCGACGTTGATGTGCGCGCGGATCAGCTGCGGGTCGGCCGCTGCGTCGAGCATGCACGCGGCGAGATCGGCCCTGGAGATTCTGATCCCGAACGTCACATTGCGCTCGATTGCGGTCCGGTAGGAGCCCTTCGCCGGCTTGTCGGTGAGCTGGGGTGCGCGGATGATCGTCCAATCCAGCGCGGTGTCACGCACCGCTTGCTCGGCTGCGGCCATGTCGTCGAGGCTGTGCCGCAGCAGCGCACGCAGGATGAGCGGCTTGACCACGAAGCGGGTGAACCAGTCGTCGCCCGGCCCTGCGATTCTGGCGCTGTTGCTGACCAGGACGATGCGGCGGACGCCGACCGATTCCATGGCCTTGGTGATGGACAGGGCGGTGTCGGTCGCAACACTCGTCGGTCCTTTGTCTCTGGAGCCGATGGTGTCGAGCACCGCGTCCGCACCTCGGATCGCTTCCGTGAGCGATCCGGGGTCCATGACGTCGGCCGGCACGACCCGGAGCTGGGGACGGTCCTGGATCGAGTGCGCACCGCGGACCACCGCGGTCACCTGGTGTCCGGCCGCCAGGGCTTGGTGCACAAGGTGTTCGCCGGTGCGTCCGGTTGCTCCGAAAATTGTGAGTCGCATGACGGGCCCTTCTAGTTGGTGAGTATTTACTAACCTAGAATGGGTGAGTACTTACTAACTTGTCAACCGGGAGGCACCGTGGGAACGCGCGATCAGATCCTCGACGCCGCCGCCGAGATCATGCGCAACCGTGGGGTGGCCTTCGCTACTACCAAGGAGATCGCCAAGGCCGCAGGGTATTCGGAAGCCGCGCTCTACAAGCACTTCAGCGACAAAGAAGACCTCATACTCAATGTCCTGCGGCATCGCATGCCGGGTTCGAACGAGGCCGGGCCGCAGCCGGGTGCGGCCACGGTGGAAGGCAATCTCGCCGCGATGGCGCGCGGCGCACTCAGCTTCTATCAGCAATCGCTGCCACTGCTCGGTGGCCTGTTGGCTCAGCCGAAACGGATGGCGGCACACCGTGATTCGATGAATCGCCATGGCGCGGGTCCCGGTCGTGCAATCGCGGGCATCGCCGGCTATCTGCGCGCCGAGCAGGAACTCGGTCGGGTCGATTCGGCCGCCGACGTCGATACAGTCGCGGCCCTCCTCGACGGAGCCTGCTTCCATCAGGCCTTCCTGCGTTTCTATGAAGCGGGACCCGATGCGACACCCGCACCGGACCAGCTCGCACGGAATCTCGCACGGACGCTCACTCGGGCCCTCGGTCCGGACGCGGGCGCAGAGTCGCGCAGCTGAACCTCTGCGCGGCAGGGGCCCGAACGTGCCTCTCAGCCGATGTCGAGCGATGGTGAGATGGAGCACTCGGGCCGCCGAGGCGCTGCGGAAACACACTGTTGTCCGGTTACCGTTACCGCTTCTAAGCATTTTGGAGGTGTGATGCGGCGGGTTCAATACGAGCGCAGCGGTGGTCCGGAGGTACTCGAGGTCGTGTCGGTCGAGGCGCCGACGCCGGGCCCGGGTGAACTTCTGGTTCGGGTCGAGGCGATCGGGGTGACCCTGCCGGTGGTCCGCAAGGTGCGTGAGCCGCGGGAGCCGATCGCGCTGGGCGGCGAGATCGCGGGTGAAGTGGTCGCGGTCGGCGAGGGCGTCACCGGATACGCGCCCGGCTACCGGGTGACCGGACTGGTGTTCGGCCACGGTTATGCCGATTACGCGCTGTTGTCGGTGGCGATGGCGTCGCCCATTCCCGACGGCGCCTCCGCAGTCGATGCTGTCGCGCTGGTGCGCAGCGGGCTCGTCGCCTTGGGTGCGCTCGACGCCGCGAACCCGAAGGACGGCGAGGCCGCGCTGGTCACGGCTGCCGCGAGCGGCGTCGGGCACCTTGCTGTTCAGCTGGCACGGGTGCGCGGTGCGGCGCGGGTGGTCGCTGCGGTCTCTGATCTCGCCAAGGCGGATTTCGTGCGTGATCTCGGCGCGGACCAGGTGGTCGGATACGGGCAGGAGTCGTGGGGCGACCCCGTCGACTACGCGCTCGACGCGGTCGGTGGCGAACTGCTCACCCCCGCCGTCGCGGCACTCGCGCCAGGCGGACGGCTGGTCGCCTACAGCTCCGGCGGCGGCACGATCCAGGCCTACGATCTGCTCGTCGGAGCCAAATCGGTGACTGGTTTCCAGCTCGCGCTGATCGCCAGGAACTCCCCGGATCTGTACGAGCACTGGCGGCAGGAACTCTGGCAGTACTTCGCCTCGGGCCAACTGCGCCCCGCCGTCCATGCGGAATTCGCACTCGAGGACGCCGCCGCGGCGCACGCCGTCGTCGAAGCCCGCGCCAACCTCGGCAAGGTCGTCCTGATTCCCTGACGTTGCCCGAAGCCTGCGTCGCCACCCCATCCGGTGCGCGGCGGCGCAGGCAGTGTGACAGCCGTTCGGCGACGGCGCGGGAAGAGTGGCCCGGACCGCCGCGTAGACTCTGTTCCTCGTGAGTCTCACCCTCGGAATCGTCGGCCTGCCCAACGTCGGAAAGTCGACGCTGTTCAACGCGCTGACCAAGAACGACGTGCTTGCGGCGAACTACCCGTTCGCGACCATCGAGCCGAACGTCGGGGTGGTGCCACTGCCGGACCCGCGGCTGAACAAGCTCGCCGAGATCTTCGGTTCCGAGCGCATCGTGCCCGCTGTGGTGTCGTTCGTCGACATCGCGGGCATCGTGAAAGGCGCCTCCGAAGGTGCGGGCCTCGGCAACAAGTTCCTCGCCAACATTCGTGAGGCCGACGCCATCTGCCAGGTGGTTCGGGTGTTCGCCGACGACGACGTCATCCACGTCGACGGGCGGGTCGACCCGACCTCCGACATCGAGGTGATCGAGACCGAGCTGATCATCGCCGACATGCAGACGCTGGAGAAGGCGATCCCGCGGTTGGAGAAGGAAGCCAAGGTCAAGAAGGACCGCAAGCCGGTTCTCGACGCCGCCAAGGCCGCCCAGGAAGTCCTCGACACCGGCGCGACCCTCTTCTCGGCCCGCGCGAAGCTGGACAACGAACTGCTGAAAGAGCTTTCGCTGCTCACCACCAAGCCGTTCCTCTACGTCTTCAACGCCGACGAGGCGGTGCTCACCGACGAGGCGAAGATCGCGGAGCTGAAAGCCGCAGTGGCCCCGGCCGATGCGGTGTTCCTCGACGCGAAGGTCGAATCCGAACTGCTCGAGCTCGACGACGAATCCGCCATCGAACTCCTCGAATCCATCGGCCAGACCGAACCCGGCCTGCACGCCCTCGCCCGCGCCGGCTTCCACACCCTCGGCCTGCAGACCTACCTCACCGCAGGCCCGAAAGAGGCCCGCGCCTGGACAATCCACCAGGGCGACACCGCCCCCAAGGCCGCCGGCGTCATCCACACCGACTTCGAACGCGGCTTCATCAAGGCCGAAGTGGTCTCCTTCGCCGATCTCGTCGAACACGGCTCCATGGCGGCGGCGAAGGCTGCGGGCAAGGTTCGGATGGAAGGCAAGGACTACAACATGGTCGACGGGGACGTCGTCGAGTTCCGCTTCAACGTGTAATTCGTTGCGCCCGGGGGCAAATGAAGGAGCCCAGGCGCATGAAGTGTTGCAGAGGCAGCGCTGGGGCGTTCTCCAACAGGATAGTGTTCCTGCGCAGCGATTTCGAAAGCGTCCCGCCGTTCAGCCGAAGAGGAAGTTGTTCAGAGCCAGTATCGCTCTGTTTGCCGTTGCGTTCGGTCGGCCAAGTTGTTCAGTTTAATTGAACGCTAGGGAATATTGAACACTGCCGCGCCGGGCCGCCAGCAGGTCACTCGGTTGGGCTGGGCGGCGCGAGCCGAGGCGTCTGCGCTCCGAGTGCCCGCGCCGCCGCCTCGACGGCTTGGCAGGCTCGGCGGGCGGCCCGGAATTTCGACCACTGCCGGCTCAGGGCGGCGTAGCGCTGGGTTGTTTCGGCATCGAGCCCGCAACCGAGAACGGTCTGCGCATGCGGCACCCAATCATTGGCGGCGGGACCGCCACGGCGGCGCAACCAGGGTGTTGACGATCTGCATTCAGTTCTCGCGCCGGCGTTCTACCGCGAGACCCTCAGTATGGTCAAAGGTTGACATGCAGGTTAGGACGCGGCGCGGACCGGGATGATGGATACACGTTGTCTGACTTGGGAACCCGGTCTAATTCCGCTTCAACGCGTAGGGCGGTCTTTGTTCGCCGAACGCCGTTCAGCCCGCAGTGCTCGATGGCCAGGCCTTGTCGTCCACTGCGAGCCATGGTTCGCCAGCCGCGGAGGTGAGGGGAGCGCCGGTGAATCCGTGTACGTCGCGGTGGAGATGGGACTGGTCGGCGTAACCGCTGTCGGCCGCCACTTGCGCGGGTGAGTGTCCCCGGACCAATTGGTGCATGGCGTGGTCGAACCGCACCAGCATGGCGGCGCGCTTGGGCGTGAGGCCGATCTGCGTGCTGAAGCGTGACCATAGCCGTTGGCGGCTCCACCCGACCTCTGTGGCCAAGCGCTCGACGCGCAATCGGCCTCGGCTGAGGATGAGTTGGCGCCATGCCCAGGCGACCTCCGGGTCGGCCCGGCGGTCGTCGCGCAACCGTGCCGACAGCATCGTCTCGATCAGCGCGAATCGTTCGTGCCAGCTGCACGTTTCGTGCATGCGCTCACTCAGGCGCGTCGCGTCGCGACCCCACAGATCGTCGAGTGCGACGATGTTCCCGGTCAATTCGGTGAGCGGTAATCCGAGGATGGCGGCTGCAACGACCGGTGACAGGCGGACCTGTACACACTCGATGGCTTGGACGCGCACCGGGGCTGCGTTGCCGGTCAGGCCGAGGGCCAGGCTGCCCGAGTGGGTTCGGCCTGTCGAGTCGCGGACGTCGAAGCAATGGTCACCGATGCTGACAGCTACCGTGACGGCCGGATGGGGAATGGCGCGCAGCTGAGCTGGGCCGTCACCGTGAATGCGGAATCCGGCCATGTCTACACCGTGCAGCGCAGGTGTCCGCGGTGGTCGTGTGATTTCCCAAGCCACACCGCGATTATATGAGCCGTCGGGTATCGGCAGTCGATGCCGACCGCCGTCGCTGACATTTCTTCAAGACGAATGTCGTTGTCGCACAGCAGGGTGGTGGTGTCACGAATCGGTCGAAGGAGGACCTATGAATGAGACCACCACTGCCGCAACGCCGGGTCGGCGACGACGCATCGGGCTGATGATCGGTGCGGTGTCGGCCGCCCTGTTCGCGGGCAACGCGGCAGGTGTCGCGACCGCCGCGCCGGACGTTTCCTATGAGCAGATGGTGCACCTTCCCGCTGGAGATATCCATGTCATATCGAGCGGGGTTCCCCGTGCGGATGCCGTGGTGCTGTTGCACGGGCTGGCCGGATCGACCACATGGTGGGCCCCGGTGATGCCCGCTCTCGCTCTGCAGAATCGATACGTGGTGCGGATCGATCTGCTCGGACACGGCGAATCGGCCAAACCGGATAGTGGTTACGGAATGGCCGAGCAGGCGAGCTGGGTCGGAGAGGTGCTCGATCGACTCGGCGTGCGCCACGCGATCGTCGTCGGACACTCCACCGGTGGCTATGTGGCGACCTCGTTGGCGGAACAGCGCCATGATCTGGTGACGGCGCTCGCGCTGATCGATACCGGTTCACGGCTGGACGCGTTCACCGACAACGGCCCGGCCGGCGATCTGCTGCTCAACCCGGCGATCGGGCAACCACTGTGGCCGCTGCTTCCGGACGCCGCTATTCGGTACTCCCTGAGCAGTGCTTTCACCCGCGACGTACCAGTTCCCGAGCGGATCATCGCCGACGTCCGAGGTATGACATACCGTAGCCTCACCGCGACGTCGAACGCGTCGGATGCGTACCTGCGGGACCGCCCCGAACCGGACCGCCTCGTGGACCTCGGCCTACCGACCATGGTGATCTATGGCTCCCAGGACAAACGCTGGCCGGCAGCGTCTTTCCAGGACTATCGCCGAGTCCCGAACGTCCGCATCGAGTCCCTCGATTGCGGTCACACCCCCATGATCGAGGATCCCGGCGCCACCGGCACCCTCATCCGCGACTTCGCCGAGCATTACTGAACAACCCCTCGTGCGTGACTGTCCTAGTGCCGGGTCAACGGGCCGATCGTGCCCGGCGTCTGCTGTCCGGCGGTTTCGATCCACGGTTACCGCGGTGCTGGGAAATCGGTGGTATCCAGGCTCCGTCATCGGCCGGATGCGTTGTGACACCCTCGATCCCGGCCACCCGATCCGGCATCGGGCCTGTGCGGTACCGGTCAACCCGGCCGACCCGGCCACCAGTTCGCCGGGCATCCTTTCGGCCCTCGACGAAGGCAACCACACGACTTTGAACCCACCGCCCGGGGAATTCAGGGCATCGAACCCCGGACACCAAGAAACGTAGGGCACACTCATGCGGATTCTCATCTCCGGCGCCAGCGTCGCCGGTCCGGTGCTGGCGTACTGGCTTACCAGGCACGGCTTTTCGGTCACGGTTGTCGAGCGCGCGCCGGCTCCGCGCAAGACCGGTGGCCACGCGGTCGACCTGTTCCGGCCCGCGATGGACATCTCGGAGAAGATGGGCGTGCTTCCACAAATCGAGGCGCGAACCACCGGCACGAACCAGATGGCCCTCTTTCCGGAAGGGGAGCGGCGGCCCGTCCGGGTGGACCTGTCCAAGATCTTCGGTGCCACATCTGATCGGCACGCCGAAATCATGCGCGACGACTTGAGCGAGATCTACTACGAGGCCGCGTGCGACGACGTCGAGTACCTGTTCGGCGACTCGATCACCGCGATCTCGCCGGACGGCGAGGTGCTGTTCGAGAACGCCGCTGCGCGCCGCTTCGACTTGATCGTCGGTGCGGACGGGCTGCACTCCAACGTGCGCCGTCTCGTCTTCGGTGAGGAGTCCCGCTTCAGTGCCTTCACCGGGGCCTATCTCGCGGTGCTCACTCTGCCCGGCACCTCCGGCGTCGACGGCGAACTCCGCATCCACGTCGGCGTTCGGCGCACCGCCGGGATGTACCGCGCGCGGCATCTCGGCGACGCGCGGGCATTGTTCCTGTTCCGCAGTGAGCGCGAACTCGACCCCCGCCGGCATCGTCGATTTAGCCGGACACTCATCCACCTACCCGTGGGAAAGGCTTGCGGCCCTTTGTGATCCAGCGCTCGACGGGCTTTGGCTCGACGCTGGACTCCTGTGCGACACACAAATTGTCGAGTCCGTCGCTGATCCACCCACATCCATGAAAACCGATTGACAGCTAGTCGAGACAGGCGATTGCAGAAACCTGTGCCGCCAGTGGGGCGTGATGCTGCCCACGAGGCCGCCGGCTCTAGCAGCCGCCCCGTGGCCAGCGCACGATCACCCGTGTAGCTGCACAGCGGATGCGTCCACACCCAATCCGTTCTCTCCCGGCGGTGAGCCCGCTAGCGGCGAGTTGTCGAGGTATCGAATCTCGTAGACCCGCTCGGTGAACTTCCAGCCGTCGGCCGTTCGCCGGTAGCGATCGTGGTAGATCGCATAGTTCAAATGTGCACTGCCGCTTTTCAACCGGCCGAGTTCGCAGATGTGGGCGCGGCCGCTGGCGGTGTCGCCGTCGATGTCGATCGCGCCGGGATGGGTGTGCTGAACGAAATAGTCCCAAGCGTTTTGCATCAGCCGCATTTTGGTCTGGAATTCGGCGCGGCCGGCGACTTCGATACCGGCGTCGGGGATGCGTAGCACCGCGTCGTCGGTGAATAGTGATGCCAGGCGGTCGAAGTCGTGCATCATCACCGCGTCGGTGAACTCGCCGCGGAGTGCTTCGATCTCGACACGGTCGGCCAGTGACCGAAAGTCGTTTGGTGTCAGCATGATTGGCTCCTCAGGAATTGATGAGAGTGGTTTCAGCGGTGGCCCGGCGTAGCGGCGCGAGTGCGGCGCTCCATGAGATGAGCTGATCCAGCACCTTGTTCAGGGTCACGGCATGGTGGTCGCCCGGGGCGAAGTGGGCGTGGTTCTCGAAATCGGTGTGCAGCGAGAGCGCCACCTCGGGGCTCACATCGGCCATGCCCAAGGTGCCGCAGACCAGCCGCAGCTGCTGCACCGCGCACACGCCCCCGTTCACACCGTAGGAGACGAATCCGACTGCCTTGTTCACCCACTCCGTGAACACGTGGTCGATGGCGTTCTTCAGCACCCCGGGGGCCGAGTGGTTGTACTCGGGGGTCACGATCACGAACCCGTCGAACGGGGCGACCCGCTCGGCCCAGGCGCGGGTGTGCTCATGTACGGAGGGGCCGAGCAGCGGTGGCACGGGCTCGTCCAGATGCGGTAGCGGGTGCTCGCGCAGGTCGATCAACTCGAACTCGGCGTCGCCGCGACGCGATGCCGCGTCCAGAACCCACTGGGCGACCTGCGGACCGTTGCGGTTGGGCCGGGTACTGCCGAGGATGATGGCGATTCTGATCATGTCCGGAACTCCTGCTCTGCTGAAGGTGTCACGACCTTCCGACGACGCAACCGACCGGAATGTCAGGCCGCCTCACAGTTCGGGTCGCTGTTTCGTCAATTCAGTGAGGGCCGCGTCGACCGAAGGAGCCGACACCATGACCGATCCGCAACTGCGCTCGGTGATCAGCGAGCGCCGTCAGCTGATCAATCTCGCCTACCGGCTGCTCGGCTCGCTGGCCGAGGCCGAGGATGTGGTGCAGGAGACCTATGCGCGCTGGTACGCCTTATCCGGGCCGCAGCGGCGGGATGTGGCGGCGCCCGGTGCTTGGTTGACGACGGTCGCCAGCCGCATCTGTCTCGATCTGCTCGGCTCGGCGCGAGCCAGGCGGGAACGCTACGTGGGCGAATGGATTCCGGAGCCGGTACCCGATCGTTCCGAATGGCTCGGTGGTCCCGCCCCCGCCGATCCCGCCGACCGGGTCACCCTCGACGAGTCGATCGGTATGGCCTTCCTCGTCGTGCTGGATTCCATGACGCCGGCCGAGCGGGTGGCGTTCGTCCTGCACGACGTCTTCCGCTACTCCTTCGCCGAGGTCGGCGACATTGTCGGGCGCACCCCCGCGGCCTGCCGCCAGCTCGCCTCCTCCGCCCGCCGCCGCATCCGTACATCGCGGGGTCCGTCGGGCACCCAGCGTGCGGAGGTGGTCCGGGACTTCAAACGGGCCTGGGAGACAAGGGATATCGAAGCCCTGATCGGTTTGCTCGATCCGCAGGCAACCGCGATCGCCGACAGCGGCGGCCTGGCTCCAGCCTTCATCCGCCCGATCAACGGCGGCGAGCAGATCGCCCGCGCCTGGATCGAAATCGCCGCTCGAGCCCCCGAGGTGACGCTGCTCGAGCGCACGGTGAACGGCCAACCCGGCCTGGTGGCGCAGCTCGCCGACACCATCGTGTCGGTCTACGCCTTCGATATCGCCGACGGCCGGATCACCCGGATCTGGGCGATCCGCAATCCGGAGAAACTTCGGCCCTGGACAGCAGGCTGAACTCCGGCACTTTCCCACTGGAGATATCCCATCGGTAGAAAAGGGTTGGGTGGGACGACGTTCGGGCTGATAGCGTGCCGGGAGACCGTGACATCGCGTGAGGAGGTGAGACCCATGAACGCTGTATCCCTGTGGGTGCTCTCCCGCTTGTTCACGGTCGGCGATTGACGTAGGTGTCGCCGGGAGCGCCTCGATAAGGCAATTCCCGAAAGGCAACAACCTATGCATTTCACTACGGAGACATCGTCGAATGGTGTCGTCGAACGCGATTTCACGCTGGGGGAGGTCCCTGGCGTGCTCTGGTCGCGCGCATCCGGCTCCGATCCCGCGCCCCTGGTGCTGATGGCGCACAGTGGCGGCCAGCATAAGCGAGCACCGGGAATCATCGGCCGCGCACACCGCTTCGTGACCGGCTGCGGTTTCCATGTCGCCGCCATCGACGCGCCCGGACACGGTGACCGGCCCCGCACGGCGGCCGACGAGCAGCGCATCACCGTCCTACGGCAGGCGCAGGCGGCGGGCCGGCCGCTCGGTCCGGCTGTCGTGGGGATCCACATCGACCTGGCGGCGCGCGCCGTGCCGGAATGGCAGGCGACCCTGGACGCCCTACAGAAGCTGCCGCAGATCGGCGCCGATGGGTCGGTCGGTTTCTGGGGCATCATGCAGGGCACCGGGATCGGGGTGCCGTTGACGGCGGTCGAACCCAGGATCACTGCGGCGATCTTCGGTTGTCTCGGACATGAATCCCTGGCCGAGGCGGCGGCACAGATCACCGTCCCGATCGAATTCCTGCTCCAGTGGGACGACGAGCACATCGACCGCCAATCCGGACTCGCGTTGTTCGACGCCTTCGCCTCGAAGGAAAAGACGTTGCACGCCAACGCGGGCGGCCATGGCGGCGTGCCCAGATTCGAGGTCGACAGCGCAACCCGGTTCTTTGCCCGCCATCTCGGCCGGGGCCGGCACGTCACCGGCCTGACGTAAGGGGTGTCGGCGTCCGGGCTCGAGCCGGACGCCGACACCGCTGTCGCATCGTGTGTTTGGCCAGACCCGAACTTCGGGGTCGTCGGCAAATGCCGGATGCTCACTTGCGTGGATGTCCGCGCTGTGTCGGAGCAGGATGAGCCCAGCGCGTCGAATCGGTCGCCCGAGTTATGGCGTGAGCGTGCGTCGCGATGAACTTCCGATCAGCCACACGGCAGCGCGTTGAACAGCTGCGTACGCTTCGGGTACTGCGGTGGAAGGGGTTGACCTTGACCCTGCGTCAGGGTTGCAGCCTTGTCGCATGACCAACAACAGCGCTTCCCCGGCTCGGCTCGCTCCGCCGGTCGGAGGATTTCAGGAGATCGACGGCCGCCGCATTTTCGTGCATCGGTTGGGCAGCGGCGGACCGGCCGTCGTGTTTCTGCCGGGCGCGAGCGCGGTAGGCCTGGACTATTTCGGTGTCCAGCAAGGGGTTTCGCAGTTCACCACCGCTGTGGTGTACGACCGCGGCGGCACGGGCTACAGCGATCCCCTCCCACTGCCACGCACCGCCGCCGCGGTCGCCACGGAACTGCACGAGCTGCTGCGCGCCCAGAACATCGCCGGCCCCTACGTACTCGCACCGCACTCCCTCGGCGGCTTCTACGCGCACCGATTTGCCCAGCTGTTCCCGCAGGACGTGGCCGGGCTGGTCTGGCTGGACGCCCTGCACCCCGAGTGGGACGAGTTCATGCCGCCCGCGGCGAGCCTGGCCGCGGCCGAGCAGACGTCGCCTGATCTGGAGCAGCTCGAACAGATGCGCCCGGCCCTGCGCGAGATGCACGGCGAGTTGCTCGCGGACTACCCGGAGCACCTGCGGCAACCGCTGATCGATGCCAAGCTGACTGCGGAATGGCTGCGCGTCGGCATCGCCGAGCGCGGCGCGTTGGCCGAACTCGCCACCGAACTGCGGTCCGGGCCGGACCTTCCCGACGTCCCGGTGGTCGCTCTCAGCGTGGTCGGCATCGACCCCGCCCAGCAGACGCTGACGTCGGAGCAGACGCTGCAGGAGATGCGCGACGGTAGAACGCGAATGGACGCCGCAATGGTGAACGCAGTCTCGCAGGGGGAACAACGCATCCTGTCCGACACCCTCCACCACCGGCTCTGCTTCGACCGCCCCGATGCCGTCGTCCAGGCGATCCGCGATGTCGTCGGCCGAGCCGCTCGCCCCTAGAATCGGCACGATCGCCTGTCACGACGACCCGAGGAGGACGGTGCTCACGATCGGCCAACTCGCCGCGACCGCCGGCGTCACTGTGCGCACCGTCCGCCACTACCATCACGTCGGGCTGTTGCCCGAGCCCGAGCGCGATGCCTCCGGCTACCGCCGCTACAGCGCGCAAGCGGCGGTGGACCTCATCCGGATCAGGACCCTCGCCGATGCCGGAGTTCCGCTGGCCCGCATCGACGCGCTGCTGCACGCACAGCCGACCGAATTCGCTTCGTCCATCACCGACATCGACGCCGAACTGCAGCGCAGAATCGACGAGCTCACCGAATACCGCCGCCGCATCGCCGAATTGGCCGGCGGCGAAAGGCTTGTCCTGCCCCCCGAGGTGGTCGCCATCCTGAACCGGATGCGCAGCCTCGGGGTCAGCGAACGACGAGTACAACTCGAGCGTGACTCCTGGATCCTGATGCAGGCACTGGAACCGGGCGTCATGCGGCAGCGGATACGGGACAAGAACGCCGCCTTCGACGACCCCGAGACGGTGCGCCTGTATCTCGCCTGCGATCAATCAGTGGACTGGGACCTGAACGATCCACGCCTGGACCGGCTCATCGACGAGCTGGACACATGGAAGATCGACCACGAACGAGACAGCGGCCGGTCAGGGCACCTGAAGCTGGTCTTTTCCCGGATCTCCGAGGAAACACCAGCATGGCAACGCATCGTCGACGCCCTCACCCACCGCGCCGAGCAGCGCCGAACCGCCGGGCACGACGGCTGAAGCCGCCACCGCATGCAGAAAGCTATCGGACGCCGGATCGGCGCTCGCAGATTCGTCCAGCCGGTCCGGACGCCGACTACCACGCACATCGGCAGCGCACATCGATAGCGTTTGCAGTGGTGTTCGACCGAGGCTCCCGTTTGCCCGCCACTGTGCTGATCAACTCCGGAATGCATTGGCGTACAAGCGCATCTGTAGAAGCAAACGACCCGCCCGTCGTACAAGACGTTTGCGTCCCATTGCCGCGCGTCATACGACGGACCGATCAGTGCCCTGCGTCAGGTCGCTGTAGCTGAACACCGCACAACCACAGATCCTCGCAAGAACTGTTCGCTGTCGGTCTGTCAGCTCGTTGGAGAAGACAACGGCCCCGGCATGCACCCGAGCACACGCGCCCGCGATCTCGCCGACTTTGCCCGTGCTCATCAACGTTCTGGCCGAGTAGGGTTCGGCCATCGTCGCTGTGCCGCCCGGCGTGTCACCTTTCTTGCCGCCCGAGACCCCGCGGCGCTGCACGAAACACTCGACCACTCGACCTCCGAGACGAGCAACACCTGCCGAAACATCAGCCATCACATCGAGGCAGTCCGTGCGCTTGGCCGAGAACAGGCCCGCGACCACTACGTCGGCACCGGCGATGACGTCCCGCGGTTCCCGCTGGATGGAGTCTGCTGGGTTTCGTCGTCGCCCGTCACCGCGTCGCATGTATCGCCGATCGCCCACGTGCGCACCCTATGAGCGGCCCGGCTCGGGCGCCAGCGGGGAACGAGCCGCCAAGTGGCGCCAAGGGATCAGCTCAGGACCGTGGCACGCTCGATTCCGGCGATCCGCGGCCACCTGTCTTGCTCATGGCGCATGACGAAGACAAGTCCGCCGCCGCAGATCGCCAGGGGATTGCGTGCCTATGTGCGGTAGTCGCGGAACGTGGCGCGCAGATCGTCGATGATGAGGTCGGGTTCTTCCATGGCGGCGAAGTGGCCGCCTCGGTCGAATTCGGTCCAGCGCACGATGTTGTGGTTCTGTTCGGCGATACGGCGGATCGGGGCGCCGATGTCGTGGGGCAGGACTGCTACGGCGACCGGCACGTTGGTGTCGGGTTCGGGTTTGCCCCAGGTGGCGGCGCCTTCGTAGTAGTAGCGCGCCGATGAGCCTGCGGTGCCGTTGAGCCATTAGATCATGACGTTGGTCAGCATCGCGTCGCGGTCGACGGCATCCTCGGGTGCGTCGGTGGAGTCGGTCCAATCCTTGAACCGTTCGACGATCCAGGCCAATTGACCCACCGGCGAGTCGGTGAGCGCGTAGGACAGCGTTTGCGGCCTACTGGCTTGCAGCATCGCGTACGCGCCGAGTTGGTACTGGTAGCGGCCGGCAAGCTCGACGGCGCGCCGTTCGGCGGGATCGTCGAGGTCGGCGGTCTCGGCGGTGACGGTGGCCGAGGCGATATCCGTCAGGTGCATCGCGACCAGGTGCTCGGCATCGATGACCGCCAGCTGGCGGGTGATGGCTGCGCCGGTGTCTTCGCCGTGCGCGGCGTAACGGTCGTAGCCGAGGCGACGCATCAGTTCGGCCCATGCGTGCGCGGCTCGTGTGGTCGACCAGCCGATGGCGGGTCCGGAGAACCCGTATCCGGGGATGGTCGGCACGATGACGTCGAACGCGTCCTTTGCGTTGCCGCCGTGCGTCACCGGGTCGGTCAATGGCCCGATCACCTCGAGGAATTCCACGATCGATCCGGGCCATCCGTGCGTGAGCACCAGCGGCAATGCGTCGGATTCTGCCGAGCGGACGTGGATGAAATGCAGGTCGTGGCCGTCGATCTCGGTGCGGAACTGCGGGAAGGAGTTGAGTCGAGCCTCCTGCGCTCGCCAATCGTAGGTAGTGCGCCAGTAGTCGGCCAGTTCCCTGGTGTAGTCCAGCGGGATGCCCTGTGTCCACCCCGCGCCGGGAACCTCGTCGGGCCAGCGGTTGGCGTCCAGTCGCCGATGCAAGTCGTCGAGCTGCTCCTGGGGGACGTCGATGCGAAACGGTCGAATCTGTTCGATCATGAAATCCATCGTAGGAACCACCTAGGACAGTTTCGACCCTAGGTTCGGCAAAAGTCTAATGACGTTCGAAACCTCGGCGTGACTGGTCCGACCGCTGTCGCTCCTACGCCGAGCCTCTGGCTTACACGGGCACAGGCACTTTCGGCTCGCGCATTGGCTGACCGCGCGTTTCGCAGAGCTGAGCCCCCGGGTGTCGGCGAATTCGAGGGGTCGTTGCAACTCCGCCGCTAGCTGGTGGGGGCAAGAGCTTAGCTGGACGAGCTGGTCGCGGCTGTGGACTGACAGGTCGCTGCCCTTGGGAAAGTATTGGCGCAGAAGACTATTCGTGTCTCGTTGGAGCCGCGTTGCCAGGGCGAGTGTGGTCGCAGAAGTAGGCGGGGATGTCGGTGGCCAGTTCAGGGTTTTGCGTCGAGTTCGAGTTCGATTGCGCTGGTGAGGAGTTGGCGGGCGCGGTCGAGGGTGAGGGAGCCGCTGTGCCAGCGTTCGCTGAGTCCTTCGACGAGGGCGGTGAGGCGTTCGGCGGTGGCGGCGGCGTCGAGGGCGGGGTGGACGTTGCCGGTCTGTTGGGCCTGTCGGATGAGGGCTTCGACGTCGGTGTTCCAGCTCCCGGTGGTGGCTTGCAGGGGGTCGCGCAGGTTGGGGTGGAAGACGGCGCTGGCGCGCAATTCGCCCCATGCGATGCTGGTTTCGCGAACTTCGTCGGTGTCCTGGAGTTCGAGCAGCAGCATTTGCCCGACCCGGCTGCGGGGGTCGGTGGTGTCGGTGCGGTCGGTGTACGCCTGGGCGCGGTGGTTGATGTGTTCGAGCGCGGCGTGCAGGACACCGGCGCGGTCCTTGAAGTGGTAGTAGATCAGTGCCGTGGACACCTCGGCCGCGGCGGCGAGTTTCTCGATACGCAGCCCGCGCACGCCGTCCTGGGCGATGACACGGACGGCGGCTTCCAGGATCTGGGTTCGACGGTCTGACACGATTCCTCACAGTAGAGGCGAATCCGGCAGGTCCGGCAAGCGGTGCGCCGCACCCCGGCGAGGTTCCGCCTCGCCGCGCGACAGTGTGGGTCAGTCAGCGGGTTCCTGCTGGGTGGTGCAGTGGATGCCGCCGCCACCCGCGGCGATGCCATCGATATTGATCTGCACGACTTCCCGGCCGGGGAACAGTCGCTCGAGGGTGGATTTCGCGGCGCTGTCGGTGTCCGGATCACCGAACTCGGGACCGATGACCGCGCCGTTGCAGACATAGAAGTTGATGTAGCCGGCGGCGAAGTCGTCGTTCTCGAACTTCGCACGCACCATCGACGGCCCCTCGAGTACCGCCACCTGCAGCGGGCGGTCGTACACGTCGGTCGCCGAGTGCAGGATGTCGAGGTGTCGGCGGGTGACGTCGTAGTCGAACGAATCCGGGTCGGTGTCGAGTCCGGCGACCACCACACCCGGGCCGGCGAAGCGCGCGTAGAAGTCGGTGTGACCGTCGGTGATGTCCTCGCCGGCGATGCCGGGCAGCCAGATCACCTTCTTGATCCCGAGTAGGTAGTCGAGCTCCTCCTCGACGTCCTTCTTCTTCCAGCGCGGATTGCGGTTTTTGTTGAGCACGCAGCTCTCGGTGATGATCGCGGTGCCTTCGCCGTCGACCTCGAGCGCGCCACCCTCGAGCACCAGATCCGTGTGCCGGGTTTCGACTTCGGCGCGGCCGGTGACGAACTGCGCGACCTTCGCATCGCGGCGGTGTTCCTGCTTGTTGCCCCAGCCGTTGAAGTTGAAATCCACACCGGCCTTGGTGTTTCCGCTCTGCACGAACACCGGGCCGGTGTCGCGCATCCACAGATCGTCGAGGTCGGTGGCGATCAGCTCCACGTTCGCGTCACCGATCAGGCTCTTGGCCTGCGCCATCTCGTCGGGGCGCACGAGCATCGACACCGGTTCGAAGCGGGCGATGGTGGTGGCGATGGTGGCCAGGTTGCGCTGCACCTCCGGCACCAGCTTCGCGCCCCAGATACGTTCGGCGGCGGCGAAGGCCATCCAGGTCCGCTTGTGCGGCTGCCCCTCCTCGGGCATCAGCCATGTCCTTCCGTCGTCGTGGTTGCTACGGCTGTCGCTACCGATCGGGGTGGTGTTGTCGTCACAACCGGCCAGCAGGAAACTGCCGATCGCGGCCATCGTGGTCTGGACGAACGTGCGCCGCCGCATCCTGCTTCTCCTCTTCGCTCCGCGCCTTCGTGCTGCGAGTCCCTCGCGGCGTGTCGAAAGTCGGCAGCCTCACTCTTGCTGCGGAGGCCCGCGTGATGAATTGGCGACCGTCTGGCTACCAAGCACTCTAAATCCTGACTAAAAAATTAGTCAAGGAGGTTGGCCTTCTGTAGTCGTCCAACCCTGCGGAGGAGCGTTCGTCTCTGTCGATGCAGCGGCGGAGCATCACCTTGGTGGTGGTTCTGCTCCACCTTGGGGGGAGGACCCCAGCACTCGGGGTCCTGATACCGGCGACGAATGCGATGGACAGTTGGACAAGTCACCACAAGCGAACCGGAGCCTCCGATGTCGATCACCAGCACCATCGCCACCTCGGCAGAACGGCGTGCCACGGTCTCGACCGAAGACGGTGTGGCACTTGCGGTTCGCGAATACGGCCCACGAAATGCCGACCTCACCGTCGTCCTCTTGCACGGACATTGCCAGCGCACCGAGTCCTGGACCTACGTCCGGGACGCGCTGTTGCGCCGATACGCCGACGCCCGGGTCGTCTGCTACGACCACCGTGGCCACGGCGACTCCGCCGCGGCGTCCCGACAGACCTACAACCTCGAGCAGCTCGGCTACGACCTGCGCAACGTTCTCGACGCCGTCGCCCCCACCGGACCGGTCGTCCTCGTCGGCCACTCGATGGGCGGCATGACCGTGCTGACCTACGCCAGCCAGAACCCGCACGAGATCGGCACTCGCATCGTCGGCGTCGCACTCATCGCGACCGCTGCGAACGGGCTCGCCGACGCAGGCTTCGGCCGCCTCCTACGCAACCCGGTCGTTTCGGCATTCCAGGCTGCCGTCCGACGTGCTCCGGGCACGATGCACCATGCGAAGGCAATGGTCTGCAAGGTCTTCGCCCCAGTCATCCGTACCGCGGAATTCGGCAATCGCAGAGTCAGCGCTCGCGTGCTCACCCTTGCCAACGCGATGCACAACGACACGCCGATCGTGACGATGGCGAGCTTCTTGAGTGCCTTCATGGTCTATGACCAAACCGACGCGCTTCCTATCCTCTCGAAGATCCCCACCTTGGTGCTGTGCGGCTCCGCCGACCTGATGACGCCGCTGTCGCATTCCGTCACTATGGCAGCGGTCGTCGAGTACTCGGATTTCGTGATGGTCGAGGGCGCCGGTCACTCGGTGATTCTCGAGCAGCCGAGTGGGGTCGTCGAGGCCCTCGCTCGCCTGATGATGCGAGCAGGCGGTACCGGCCGGGTCGAGGGCGTTCACCTCACACTCGTCGCGTAGTCCGCTCGTGCGCAGGGGTTTCGGCGGCCACCCAGCCTGCCGCCGGCCAGGAGAGTGCACAAGGTTCCGGGTCAGTCATCGCTCGGGAGCCTGGCCTCGCCCGCCTGCTGGCGGACCGCGGTCTCGACGAGCTTGCGGACCTGCGCCGCGGGGACGACGATGCCAGGCGTCCGGAGAGTCCAGCGCAGGAAGTCCTCGACGTTCATTGCGGGCGTTTCGCCGAGGTAGGGCTGGATGTACACCGGTGTGCTCGGTTCACTGCGCCAACTGGTGGCAAGGGTGCCGGTGTCCACCGCGTCATATCCGAGGATGTTCAACAGCCGGGTGGCTCGTGCCTTGGCTTCCGCGTCGTCGCCTGCGATGGGTAGGGCGCTGCGGTCCGGCGCGCCTGCGGGCCGGGCGAGAGACAACAGCTGGTGCGGGGTGATGTTGTTGAACGCCTTGATTACCCGGGAGCCCGCGAGGTGGCGCTGTAGCAGGGCAGCAGAGGTCAGTTCGCCCGCATCCAGCTCGGCCACGTGGCCGTCCCGCTCGGGGTAGTAGTTCGCCGTGTCCAGCACTGTCTTCCCGGCCAGAGCTTCGGCCGGGAGCTTTTCATGGGCATGCAGCGGGATGGCGGCCACCACCAGGTCCGCGGCGCGTGCTGCTGCCTCCGGTGTGGCCGCTCGAGCGCGCCCGCCCAGTTCGGCGACAAGATCGGCAAGTGTCTCGGGGTCTCGCGAATTGCTGAGGACAACCTCGAGGTCTGCCGCAACGGCCAGGCGGGCAATGGAAGTGCCGATCATCCCGCTGCCGATGAGTCCGAGCGTTTGGGGCACGACTTCTCTCCGTTCGTTCGTGTGAATGCGCGATAGGAGCCGGGGAGCGCGGCCAGGGTGTGCTGGTCGCGGGTGGCTCGCTTTCAGCATGAAACCGCCGCGACCACCCGACCAGGTCCGTGTGCTGCGTACTCACGGCGTGATCACCCACCGCAGGCTTCGGCGTAGCGTTGGTCGCGTGGACGACCGGACCGAGCTCAGCGGCTTCCTCAAATCACGCCGTGCCCGCCTGCGCCCGGAGCAAGTTGGGCTGCGCGACTACGGCAGAGCACGCCGGGTCGCGGGCCTGCGGCGTGAGGAGTTGGCGCAGCTGGCGGGCGTGAGCATCGCCCACTACACACGTCTGGAACAGGGCAAAAGCGACAGCGTCTCGGATGAGGTGCTCGACGCCATCGGCGCGGCGCTACGCCTGGACACCGACGAATTGGCTTACCTGCACCGGATCGCGCGGCGTCCCCCGCCGTGTGCGGCGGCCACCGCCTCGTCGGATGCGCCTGCGAGCTTGCGCTACCTGCTGCAGTCGTTCGTGATGACGCCGGCGCTGCTGGTCGGTCGGCACACCCAGATTATCGGCTGGAACCAGCTCGCCGTGGCGGTGTTCGGCAACTTCCCCGCCCTGCTGGAGAACCGCCGCACGCTCTCACACCTGCTGTTCACCGAGCCCTACCTGCGTGAGCTACACGGCAGCGACTGGCCGCGGGCGGCACGCGAGCAAGTGGCGCATCTGCGTGTTCTGCTCGGACGATATCGCGGAGACCCCGCACTCACGGCGCACATCGATCAAATGCGTGATCTGAGTGCGGAATTCGCGCAGATGTGGGCGGAGCACCCGGTCGCGCAGGTCCGGTCCCGGGCGTATGTGTTGCACCACCCGGTCGTGGGTGAACTGACCCTGCACGGCGAGCTCGTCGCGCTGCCCGACCTGCCGTCGTGCTGCGGGCTGGACCTGTTCGCTGCTGAGCCGGGCTCGGCATCCGAGCAGGCGCTGCGGAAACTCGGAAGCCTGTAGGTACTCCAGCTGACGCACGAATCGGGTGTTCACGGTGGCGGGCGCAAGAGGTATTCGCCGGCAAGCTGGATGGCTTCGCGTTTGGTGTAGCCAGGGTGGTCCGCGACGATGAAGTGGCGGCCGATCGCGAGTGCGAACGCCAGGGTGCTGCGTGCCTCGATCTCATCGGGGTTGGTGATGAAGGTGCCGAACATCTTCCGCAGGAACTGCATTCGCTCGTTATCGATACGCCGCAGGCGGGTCGCGACCGACTGATCGTGGCGGGCCCAAGACCGGATCGCGAGATCAATCCGGTGCAGGTCCTCTGAGAAAGTCAGTTGACCGGCGAGCCGGATCCTGTCGGCGGCATCGCCACCTTCCGCGTCGGCCTGGGCGATGACTTCTTTGGTACAGCGGAGTTCCCACTCGTCGAGCATCTCCGTGAGGAACGCGGGGCGGCTGTCGAAGTGTCCATAGAACCCGCCCTTCGTCACGCCGAGCTCGGTGGCGAGGGTCTCGACGCGGACGGCGTCGGGTCCGCCCCGGCCGAGGGCTTCGAGGCCCGCCGCTATCCAGCGGGCTCGTGTTGTGCGGGCCACAGCGGGAATTCGGCCACCTCCATTGATCGAGTCGAATCCATACGGTACCGTATGCACTAACTGTACGGTACCGTATAAATGAGAGGTGAACCGTGCCTCGACTCGCAGCGACCGCCTACATCGAGCAGCCCTGGCGCATCCACGAACTCGCGAGGGAGTTCGCAGTCGAGGACGTGTGGTCGTTTCGCACTCCAGGAGCTGGACCCGACGACTTCCCGGTGATGCTCGCAGCCATGCGAGCAGCCGGTGGACCCGTGAAGCAGACCTTGCCGGTGCGGTTCTTGTTCGCTATTCGATGGAAGCTCGGTGCACTCCTCGGCTGGGACAAAGCGTCCGCGGGGGTGGGTGAGCGGGTTGCCTCGCTGCGCGACCGCCTGCCCAGCGACATGCACGCGGCTTGTCGCGGCCCGGACGACGACGACATGCCCCTGAAGGCGGTCTACGAGCTCGACATGGAGTCCGCCCGCGAGCTGGCGAACAAGACCGTGCACACCGTGATGCATCTCGGCTGGGTCCGAGGCGCGAACGGCGACTATGAGCTGCGCATGGCCGTCCTCGTCAAGCCCAACGGATGGTTCGGGCGGCTCTACATGGCCGCCATCGCGCCTTTCCGATACCTCATCGTCTATCCGGCTTTGACGCGGCAATGGGAACGAGCCTGGGAAAGACGGTCACGATGAACTCGTTCGGTCGGCACGCGGCTCGACCTTGTCCCTGCGTTATTGTTTCGCGTCGGCCGATATGACCATCACTGTTCTCGACACCTACTCGGCGATGAAACAGATCCTGCCGGCCGCAGGCCCGGATCGCGTCGCCTTGCTGCGCTCAATGCTCGAGCCCGTCACGGGCATGTATCGGTATTTCCCCGGGGACGTCGATCTGGTGGCGATGCACCAACTGGCGTTCGGATTTCCCGTCGATCGTGACGAGCAGCGTTGCCTCGACGCACTCGAGACGCTGGCGGCGGCCGGGGCCTGGGAGCGGATGTAGCGCTTCGGCACCGGGCCGAGCCTTCGCGCCGATCAGCGAAAGCGGTTGGGTTCCAGTCGATTCAGGGCATCATAGGGTCGACGTCAAACCGTGTGATGCGGGCAAACCGGTGACAGGCCCCGGCGGAGGCGGGGCCTGTCCAGGTCGATCAGGCCGAGTAGTCGATGGCGGGGCCGAAGGTGCCGTCACCGTTGCCGTAGCGCAGGGTGATGTTGCCGGTGCCGGTGTTGCCGATGACGGTGTCGGTCTTTCCGTCAGCGTTGAAGTCGGCGAGAATCGGGGTCGACAGGGGGACGAGCCCGCCGGAGGGGTAGGTGTGGCTCGGCGGGCCGAAGGTGCCGTTGCCGGTTCCGAGCAGCACGCTGATGCTCGAGGTGCCGCCGTTGGCGACCACCATGTCGAGCTTGCCGTCGCCGTTGAGGTCGGCCACGTCGAAGCACTGCGGGAACAGGCCGCCGGTCTGATAGGTCCGCAGCGCGCCGAAGGTGCCGTCGCCCTTGTTGAACAGCGTGGAAACGGTGCCGCTGACGAGGTTGGAGAAGAGGATGTCCGCCTTGCCGTCGCCGTTGATGTCGCGCGCCATGCCGTACCAGGCGGTCAGGGCGCCCTCGCTGAACGTGGCCGGCGCGGCGAAGGTGCCGTCACCGTGGCCGCGGTAGATCTGGATGGTGCTGTTGACGTAGTTGCCGCGCAGCAGGTCGAGGTTGCCATCCCCATCGAAGTCCGCGGCGTCGGCGGATCCGGAGCCGACGCCGAGGTTGCTGGAGACGGTGACGGCATCGGTGAAGGTGCCGTCGCCCTTGCCGAGGAGTATCGACCACGACGGGGCCTGGTTGGAGGTAGCCAAGTCAGGGTTGCCGTCGTGGTTGTAGTCACCGACGACCACCGCGCCGGGAGCGAGGTCGGTGTCGTAGTTGACGGCCTTGGTGAAGGTGCCGTCGCCCTTGCCCATCAAGATGGAGACGTTGTGTGAGGTGAAATTGGTGACGGCCATATCGAGCTTGCTGTCGTGGTCGAAATCCGCGATGGCGACGTAGTCGGCCTGGCCGCCGGTGGTGTATCGGACGGCGGGCTGGAAGCCACCGCCTGGCTTGCCCAGGAACACCGATACGCCGAACCCGAGCACGAAGTCGCTGAACACGACGTCGGTGTAGCCGTCCTCGTTGAGGTCGGCGACCGCGGGTACCGCAGGACCCGTCAGGTTGGGAAGCGCATCAGCCGATGCCGGGGTGCTGGTGAAGGCGGTGCCCGCCAGCGTGGAGCCTGCCATTGCCAGAGAAGCGAGAGCGCTTATGGCGAACCTGATCTGTGTCACTTATTCTCCCGATTGTCCGATATCGGCAGAACTTTACTGGTTTTCCGTGGCAGGCGAAACTATCGATGCCATAACATAATTCGATAATGTATCCTTATCGACGGGGCATGTCCGACTGATCGGTTCATCGATAATCATCACTTATGGAATGTGCCTTCGTGGGGCGGCTCGTTCCCGTTCGAAGGCCGATGTTGTCATGCCCGAGTGGCGGCGACGACGGCATCGGCGCAACTCACTTCATGCAGGTCTTCTCGAAAAATCGAGGCTGGTAGCACCACGCTCCCCGGCAACGCCAAAACCGTTACACCGCAAGAACTCCCGCGTGTGGGATGTGTCGCTTCGAGTTGGGATCAGCATTTGACATGATCGGCTTCGGTCCTGGGAGCGATTCCTGCCGCTCGGGCCGCTCCAGATTCCGACCAACGGCGACACTAGCGCTTGGCGTGTGGTCGGCGCATGGAGGTCTTTGTTGTTCGTCGGACGGAAAAGGATGTGAAAATGGTTGCGTGCACTCGAACAAAGTCCCTACGGTGGCGGGAGTTTCGAATTATCAGCGTGCGGGCTCTGGTCGGCGCCTGTGCCGCCTCGGCCGGAATCGTCGTCGGAACGGCGGTATTCGTACCAGCGAACGCATCGGCAGCAAGCTATGGCGGGCAATGCGGTGGCGGATACGCCGTGATCGAGCAGGCCAATTTGATTGGCGGCACCGCATTTCTCACATACAGCAATGCTACTGGGAAGAACTGTGTTGTCACGGTTCGCGATGAGCCTGGAGACGAGTTGTTCATGGTCGCCCGAGTCGGACGCTCAGGAGACCCCCAGTCGACGGATGTCGACCAAGGCAATTACACAACGTATGCGGGACCGGTGTACGTTTCGGCGGCACACAGGTGCATCGACTGGTACGGTCAGATCAGGGGAGACTGGAATTGGGTTGGACAGCAAACCGCCCACTGCGGCTGATCATCTGGGCTTCAGTCGAATGGCGGGTGGGCGTCGATGAGATGGCTGCGAGCCAGATTCGTTGCGGCGCAGAACATTCGCTTCCACCCGAAGGCGCATCTTGACGCGCTTCGACCATGACGATGGTGGTCGCGATGGAGGATTTGAGTGCAGGTGTGGCATGGGATGTCAATCCGTGAAGGTCACGCCGAAACGCTCGCCCAGTTGCCGGAGGGCCTGCGGGTCGGCGAAGAAAGCTTCCGCGCTGTAGTCGGGATCGTATGGGTCGATGTCGCACCAGCGTTCGGCGGAGTCGTCGGGGGTGAGGTCGGAGATGTAACTGGCGAAGGTGAGTGAGGCTTCGACGGCTTCGTCGTCGCCCGGGTCGACCGGCCAATCGACGGGTCGGCCGTTGCACAGGAAGGTGAGTTTCTGATCTTCCTCGTCGCCCACGAGCTGTACCTCGGTGATGGTGATCAGTCCACGAGTGCAGGCGGCTATTCGCTCCAATTCCTCTCGGTACCAACTCTCTCGATCATCCCCCGCGTCATTGATGCCACGGAAGGTCTTGTAGTCGAGGGTGTATCGGATACCCAGCTCATCGAGCAGGCTCGCCAGCGCGGTACCGGCGGTGTCGCCGAAGTAGTCCAGTGTTTCGTCGAAGCACTCCGGTGGCAAGTTGCCGGCGGGCGTCGCGGGGTCGACGAGACCGAGTTCGACGATTGTCTCCGTCACCTCGCGGATGGTGACCGTGGACAAAAGACTCATCAGATCCTCCTGCTGGCCATCGACCCGGGCGGTCGTGACGGGTTGATGGTAACGACCGGGTCCGACAGAATCGTGCTGCCGGACGGACGTCGGCTTTCGATGAAAAGGGCAGTGGTGCAAGCGGTTACAGGCGCAGCGGCAATGCCTACGACGGCGTGAACTGGCTGGTCGAGAACTCTGCGTTCTGCGCGGTCGCCTCCGGGAAGCTCCAGCCGAACAGTCTCCCGTAGAAGGCCTGTGCAGCCTCGACATCGTGCTGTTCCACATCGATCCATGACGTCACACCCGCGGGATAGGTTCGCACGACAGTCATCAGCCGCTCCCTTCGCTCGTTGGTCACGAACATTAGGGGTGAGCACCGACAAGTCGATGGAGCCGTCACCGCTCGCGGGAATACACCTTCACCACCGTGCCGTCGACGTCCGCCGCCAGGTACGCGCTGCCGTAGTCGTCGGTCAGGTACACCATGATGGTCGGGCGATCGTCATTGAAAGTCCATGCGGGGTCGACGATCACATAACGGAGGGTCGGGGTGGGGACATTGAGCTGGTTCTCTGCGGCGCGCATCAGGGTCGGCAGGATGTCCCAGTTGATCGAGCTCAGATTTACGGTGGCTTTTCCCGACATCTGGCCACCCGCGCCCTCGCGGCCGGCAATGCCGTTTCGGTAGCTGAACTCATCGTAGATTTTCGGCTGGCCGGCGACGGGTGCGGCGACGTTGGCGAAGGTCGGGTAGAACGTCGCGTCGGTGAATGCCGTTCCACCGGTGACTTTTTCCAGGGCGGCGATCGCCGTGCGGATGCCGTCGGGGGTGAGGAGGTCGCCGGCCTCTTCGGTCACGGGCGCGACGGAGGCAGGCGCGCCGGGGAGTTGGGTGCTGCCGGGTCGTTGGCCGGTGCCGGGAGGCTGACTCGAGCCGGTTCGATTCGTCGACGAATCGGGCTGCATCGCCACCGCCACGACTATCGCGGCGGCAATGGCGGCGGCCGCGATTCCCGACAGGATCCAGCGTTGCCGCTGTGCGGACGCCGCCGGATTGTGGCCGGGAATTCCGCTCGATGGCACCGGGGTCGGCGCTGTCTGCGCAGGTGGCACGTGCGCATGAACCTGTGCCAGGTGCGGGTGGGCCGGTGCGGCGGGCGCAGTTCCCATCGGCGCGGTCGCCTGGGCGAGCATCCAATCGACCTGCTCGGGCGAGGGCCGATGGCTCGGTTCCGGCACCAGCAGCGCCTGCAGCGCCGGGGTCAGCGGCCCGGAACGTTGCGGCGGCGGGACCTCGCCCTTCAGGACGGCCGCAAGTGTTGCGACAGTGGTGTCGCGGCGCATCGGGTGATAGCCCTCCACCGCCACGTAGAGCACCAGACCGAGCGACCACAGGTCGGAGGCGGGGTTGCCCTCCTGGCCGCCGAGTCGTTCCGGCGCAACGTAATCCAGCGAGCCGACCACACTGCCGGTGGAGGTGAGCCCGTTCAAACCGGTGATCGCCGCGATGCCGAAATCGGTCAGCACCGGCGTGCCGTCTTCGCGCAGGATCACATTCGCCGGCTTGATGTCGCGATGTAGCACGCCGACCACATGGGCGGCACGCAGCGCGCCGAGTATGCCGCGGCCGATCTGCGCCGCACGCGCCGGGTGCATCGGGCCGTCGGCGAGATGTTCAGCGAGCGTGCGGCCACGAATCAGCTCCATGACGATCCACGGATGAGCGGCAGCATCGGAATCAACGATGTGATGGACCGTCACCACATTCGGATGCGCGATCCTGGCCAGCGCCCTGGCTTCCCGCAGCACGCGTTCCCGCTGTACCTCGGGCAGGCTCGCACCACCGTCCGGCTCGGCCGCCCGCACCTCCTTCAACGCCACTTCGCGATGCAGGGCGAGATCGTAGGCGCGCCACACCGTCCCCATCCCGCCGCTGCCGAGCGGTTCGAGCAACTCGAAACGCCCGTCGACCACTGTCCGCTCGGAAATCACCGCGCCAGCCTATGGGTATCGTCGCGGTTGCGCGAGGCGCACCTCGAGGTCGTCGGGACGTCATGGTCGCCGGTGTCGGCGCGAGTGCCGCGTTCAGTGGGCAGCCTCAACGCGAGACCGGTGCGCCTGTTGACCGGTCGAGGGCGTTGTACAGCCAGAGTTGGCCTGCGCCCACCGTCATGGTTGCGCCGGTGATTTCACCGGTGAGACGCCAATAGCGTTGTGTGCGAGGGTCATTGTCGTGCCTACCGGCGCGGAGGCGTTCGCGGAATCCCGGGGTATCGCGTTCGCCGCGGGCGGTGGCGTGGGCATCGACGAAACGGTCCAGTGCCCGACCGGAGGAGGGCGCGCGTCCCGCGTGGATCTGCGACTCTGCCATGCCGCAGGCTTCGGCGACTCCGGCGAGCAGACCGACCTTGTCGCGGATCGGAGTGGGTCCAGGGCGCCAGAGCTGTTGGGAAACAACGGCAGCGAAGCGGGGATCGGCGACAAGGGTGACCAGCTCGGCGTAGCCGACGACCTGTTCCGGCGTCGGGTCGCGCAGCGGATCGGGCAAGTTCATCGAGACGAAACCCTCGAACATATCCGAGGGCATCGGTGTCAAGATCCGCCGCCAGAACCTGACTACCGCGTCGTGAGCGGACCAACCATCCGGTACCCCGGCCAGCAGCTCCAGCCTGGTTGCCCGCTCCGCAGGCACCGCGTTTTCGATGGCTCGCAACGACGCTCGCCGCCACGCCAATGCCCCTAATTCGACATCGACCACAGCCCGTTCGGCGGCAATCGCTTCCGCCATCGACTGCTCGCCGGTGAGCACCGCGGCGATTGCCGCCAACCCCAACCCGAGTGCGCGTAGTCGACGAACCAGCAGCAACCGATCCACCGCCGTGCCCTTGTCGAACATCCGATGGCCGCCCGTGGTGCGTGTGGACACCACAATGCCGCTGTCGCAATAGAAGCGAATCGTACGAACCGGAACACCGGTCAGCCGCGACAGCTCCCCGATGCTCACCAATCCATGCAATGTGCCGCCGGTCACAATCTCTTGAACCTCCACCCGGGTGGAGTTCCTACCGTACTAGCGCCCGACACGGAAGGAATCCCCGATGACCACGACATCCGACGAGATCTGGCAAGCGGTAGCCACTGAACGTGCCACTCTGGTCGATCTCCTCGAAAACATCTCCGAGGCCGACTGGAATCACCCCACCCTCTGCGATGGTTGGCGGGTCCGTGAAGTAGTCGCTCACGTAATCCTGTCCAGCAGTGCAACATTGGGCGCTGTCCTGGTCAAACTCATCCGAGCGCGCGGCAGCATCGATCGCATGAGCCTCGATACGGCCATACGTCACGCCGACCGCACCACGTCCCAGCAACTCCTGGCCGAACTTCGCGCCACGATCCCGCTGCGCATGACCCCGCCCCCCACGACTCCCACCGACCGCCTGATGGACACCCTCGTCCACATTCAAGACATTGCGATCCCGCTCGGTCTCTCCCGCGAAATGCCGACCGCTGCCGCGCGCCTGGCACTTGACCGGGTCTGGTCGGCCGACTGGGTGTTTCACGCCAAGAAAAGACTGTCCCCCTATCGTCTGACTGCCACCGACACGAACTGGACAGCCGGCACCGGCCCCACCATCGAAGGCCCCATTGCCGCCCTACTGCTGCTAGCCAGTGGTCGAACCGCCGGACTCTCCGCCCTGACCGGTGAGGGCGTGGCAATCCTGCGGTCGAAGGTCGGTTAGGGCCGGTCTGGTTCGGCGACCGGCCGTGGAATACGTGCTACGACGGTATTCCGTCGGTGCCTTCTACGCTGATTCCTGTTGATCAGGACGTACCACTTCCCATTCGAGAAGGGGCTACACATGATTTACAGGTTCGCGACGGTCGGTGCGGTCGGAGTTCTTACCGCATCAGCCATGGTTTTCACGGCCGGTGGCGCCGCGGCTGCGCATCCCTGCGAGTGCGCCGAGGCTGCCGCGGTCATGGCCCAGTTCGCTCCCGATGACGACGGGGGTCTTGCCGGCGACATCGGAAAGAGTGACGTGAATGGCGAAGACGGGGATGGCAAGGGCGGGGACGGCAAAGGCAAAGGCAAAGGCAAGGGCAAGGGCAAAGGCGGGGGCAAAGGCAAAGGCAACGGCGACGCCGACAGCGAAATGCCGAGTGCCGGCAGCAGCGGCGGCATGAACTTCGGCGCAGAAAACTAGCCGTCGGAGGCTGCGCTGACAACGTCTTCGCCCCATGAACGGGCACCCATCCTGCCGATCCGGTGCACGCAGTGATCGGCGGGGTGGCACCCGGTACCGACGTGCGGCGGATGTTCGTTTCCGGATGGTATCGGGGGATGGGAGGGACGGGGCTAGCCTCGGTGCGGGGGTGATGCGCGGAGGAGGGTGCGGTGCGGCGAGGGGCATCGGTCGGGGCGATGGGGGGTGTTGTCGTGGCTGTGCTGGTGTGGGGAGAGATCGAGCATTGGTGGGCTTCGCGGGCCGTATTGGGGGAGCCACGGTCGGGGGTTCCGGCATCGGAAGTGCTGGTAGTGCTCGGGTTCGCCAATCGGAGTGCGGATCGGGCGAATGCGCTCAATCGGTGGCGGGTTCGGGCTGCGCTCCGGTCGGTGGATGACAAGGTGCCCGATAGTCGGCTGGTCTTTTCCGGGACGACGCGGCCTGGTGGGTCTGTTTCGGAAGCCGAGCTCATGGCGCGATATGCGGTGCGGGAGTGGGGGGTGTCGAGTGCGCGGATCCAGTTGGAGGACCGGTCTCGCACGACATGGGAGAACATCCAGTACTCGATTCCGTTCATGAACGATGCCGAGTCGATCAAGATAGTTTCGAATCCCTTGCATGCGTTACGTGGCCGCCTGTATCTGCGGCGGCAGCGGCCGGATCTGGCGCGCAGGGTTCGGCGTGCTTCCGACTATCGGTTCGGTGAGAAGTCCTGGGCCAAGCCATTTTTCGCCGTATATGGCCTGCTGGATCTGGCTCGTACACGGAAAGATACGCGGATGCGGGATGAGTAGGTCGCAGTAGCGCTCCCGTGCGCAGCCGGTGACTCGTGATCACGGGTGGCGGCAACGGACCGAACCCGATATGGTCTGGCGGCAGTTCGTCGATGTTCGCGGCGGGCTTTGAAATGGGGAGGGCCGTATGGCATTTCGTAAGAAGAAGATTCTGGAACAGGTGACGCAGAAGCTGGCCGAGGTCGGTCCGCCGGGGGAGCAGTTCAATACCGCTTTTCTTGCCATCACGGGTCCGAGCCCGTGGGTCGACAGCCTGCCGTATGTGCGGTTGGTAATGGTGTTTCTGCGGAAGTACTACTTCGTGGTGCTGACCAACACCTCTGTTGTGCTGATCGAGGCCAGCAAATGGACAGGTCGGCCGACGAATCTGGTGTCGGCGGAGCACTTCCAGACCGCCGAGTTCTCCGGTTTGGAGATCAATTCGCTGTGGTCGAAGGTGTTCTATCGACTGCCGGGAACTGCGATGGTGGAGCGGCTCAATGTCCACCGCCAGTGGCGCACCGAGTTGGATGAGCTGGTGCGCGTGACCCATCAGGCACCACAGGTCCAGCAGCCGAGTTCGCATCTGTAGCGAACCGGAAGTGGCCCTGCTGGGCGGGATGCGTTGCCGCCCAGCAGGGTTTGCCTATGCCATCTACCGAGGGCGCAGCCGGATTGCGCAACAGCGCGCTGGGTCGAGTCTCGACCAGGCCGCCGCCTAACGGGCGTGCGGCGGACGCGGCCAGGGGTTGTCTTCGATGTGCTCGATGGACTCGTTGAAGCGTGCGATCAGTGTGCTCAGTTGTTCGACATCGGCGTCGGCCCAGTCGGCGACGACCGCGCCGATGCCTTCCTGGCTTCGGTCCCGATCTGCGGCGACCTGTTCCAGGCCCTTTCGGCTGGCCCGGACCTTGCGCGCGATACCGCCGTCCGGATCGGGCACCCGCTCGACCAGGTCGTGCTTCAACATGGCGCCGACCTGACGGTTGATCGTGGAGATGTCCAGCTGGAAGGCCTCCGACAGTTCGCGCAGGCTGAGCGGGGAGTCGATCTCGAGCCTGCTGAGGATGAGGTAGGCCGAGCGGTCCAGGTGGAACCCGGGGCGGCGCAGCAGGGATGCGGGGAACTGCCGGGAGAGCAGGGTCAGCTCGAAGACGAGGCGCGAGAGCGCGGCGCTTTCCTCGGGACCTGATGCTGGCATGGACCACACTATGTCGCCTGAATCACGGTGATAGCAAATTGTGCACGATACATATCGTGTGTAGCGTGCACATTTGTGACTGTTGCTGCCGACGTGTCCTCGACCGTCTCTGGTACCGACGACCGGCGCAGGCCCGCGTCGGCCCTACTCATCGCGACCCTCGGCACGGTCGGTGTCGTCGTCTCGCTTATGCAGACGCTGGTTATCCCGATCATCCCCACCCTCCCGTCGCTGCTGAATACCTCGGCGTCCAACGCATCGTGGGTGATCACCGCGACGCTGCTCGCAGGCGCGGTGGCAACCCCGATCAGTGGCAGGCTCGGCGACATGTTCGGCAAGCGCCGGGTGCTGTTCGCGAACATCCTCTTGCTGGTCGCAGGCTCGGTGGTCTGCGCGCTGTTCTCCTCGCTCGTTCCGGAGATCATCGGCCGCTCGCTGCAGGGCGCCGCGGTCGGCGCGATCCCGCTCGGGATCAGCATCATGCGTGACGAGCTGCCCGCCGAGAAGGTGGGTTCGGCAATGGCGATCATGAGCGCAACGCTCGGGGTCGGCGGCGCCCTCGGGCTGCCGCTCGCGGCGGCGATCGCGCAGAACGCCGACTGGCACATGCTGTTCTGGACCGCGGCCGGCCTCGGTGTTGTCTGTGCCGCACTGGTTTTCGTCTTCGTGCCGGAGTCGCCGGTGCGCACCCCCGCGCGCTTCGACTTCGGTGGTGCGGTCGGGCTTTCCATCGCACTGCTCGCCCTGCTGATCGCGATCACCAAGGGCGCGGACTGGGGCTGGGGCAGCGCGAGCATCCTCACCCTCTTCGCGATCGCGGTGGTGGTGTTCGTCGGCTGGGGCGCCTTCGAGCTCCGGCAGCGTTCGCCGCTGGTCGACCTGCGGGTCTCGGCGCGGCCCCGGGTGCTGTTCACCAACTTCGCCTCCATCGCTGTCGGCTTCGCCCTCTACGGCATGTCGTTGACGTTCCCGCAGCTACTGATGGCCCCTGAGCAGACCGGATACGGGTTCGGCTTGTCCATGGTCAACGCCGGATTGGCACTTGCCCCTACCGGATTCGTGATGATCCTGCTCTCGCCGGTGTCGGCGCGGCTGTCGGCGGCCCGAGGGCCGAAGGTCACCCTTGCGCTCGGTTCGGCGGTGATTGCGGCGGGCTACCTGTGCGCCGTGGTGCTGATGAACAGCGTTTGGGAAATCATGGTCGCGGCGATGATTGTTGCCGCCGGTGTCGGCCTTGCCTACGCCGCGATGCCCGCCCTGATCATGGGTGCGGTCCCGATCACCGAAACCGCGGCGGCCAACGGTCTCAACTCGCTGATGCGCTCGATCGGCACGTCCACCTCGTCGGCCGTGATGAGCGTGGTGCTCGCGCACATGACAATGCAACTCGGCTCGCACGTGCTGCCGTCGCGCGACGGCTTCCACACCACCTTCCTCATCGCCACGGCGGCAGCGCTCGTCGCGATCGTGCTCACAGTCTGCATTCCGATGCGCAAGGCGCCGGATGCCGCGGACAAGGCCGGGCACGCCTGATCATCGGGCCATCGCGCTCGAACGGCCACGGGGCCGATCCTCAACGGCGAGGATCGGCCCCGTTGTCGTTGGTATGACGCTGTGAAATGCCCGCCGCGAACCGATCGAAGTCCGCACGGCTCGCGAAGTATCCGACTTTGGCCGCAGGCTTTGGCGGCAGTGCCGCTGCTTGCCATGGTGTGCAGCAACGCTACGGTGCGGATTCCACCGAGGCGGTGTAGCGGCGGGCCAGCGTGCGCAGATGTGCGACCAGCTCCGGTGGGCCGTCGACACGGAAATCCATCATCAGCATGCTGAGGTAGATCGCAATGGTCTCCAACGCATCCGCGCCGGTCAGCAGAATGCAGGTGTCCGCGTCGACGGCCTCCACCACGCCGACGGCGGGATTGATGCGGGCGATCACTGTTTCGGCCGGTGCGAGCACGGTGACGCGGGCGTGCACCTTCCAGCCGGTGCTGGCGATGTGGCGCATGACGAACGCGATCAGGTCCTCGTCGGGCAGTGGGCGCGGTCCGAAGTGGCGGGCGCTGACGGCCGCCCGGTGCACCTGTGCGACGGGAATCGCACGCCAGGAATGGGTTTCGAGATCGTAGGCGACCAGGTACCAGCGCCGCTGCCAGTTGATCAGGCGGTAGGGCTCGACGTCTGTTGTGCCGCTGCCCAGCTCGATCGACACCGCGGTTGTGTCCCGGATAGCTCCGGCCAGGGTGGTCAGGACCACGGCGGGCACCGGGGCGTCCGGTTCGCGCGAGCCGGTGGTTGCCGGTCCGATGGCGGTGGCGTTGCGCAGCGCTAATACCTTGCGCTGCAATCGCTTCGGCAGGATCTGTTCCAGCTTCGCCAGAGCTCGCGAGACGTTCTCGCTGATGTCGGCGATGCCGGTGGCGCCGTCCTCGGCAAGGCCGACTGCCACGGCCATCGCCACCGCCTCGTCGTCATCCAGTAGCAGCGGCGGCATCGTCGAGCCGCGACCGAGCCGGTAGCCACCGATCGCACCGCGTTCGGCGTGCACCGGGTAGCCGAGTTCGCGCAGTCGCTGGATGTCATTGCGCAGGGTCCGATCGGTGATGTCGAGTCGTTCGGCCAGCTCCCGGCCGGTGTACGCGCGATCCTGCAGCAGCGAGAGCAAGCGCAGTACTCGCGTTGTGGTGGGTGCCACATTCGCCTCCCAAATTATTAGGAACGAATCCAGCCTAATGGCCTCATAGGCTTAGGTCATCACCAAGAAGCACAACGAAAGGTCGATCATGAACACCACCACCGCCGCCGACGCCACCGCGACACTGCGCCCCGTGTGGCGCGAGGTGCTCTCGACCTCCTACACGGCGCTGGAAAACACCGTCGCAGGCATCGGTGACGAGCAGTGGCAGCTGCCGACCCCGTGCTCGGAATGGAATGTCACGCAGGTGATTCAGCACGCCGCGGGTGACCAGCTCGCCTTCGCCGAGGCACTCGGTGTCGGCGTCGGACCCGCCTACAACCCCTTCGACCCCTCCGGAGCCATCGACGGCTCGGCCGCCGCTCTGGTGCGCGACGCGATCGAGCAGACCGCCGCCGCATGGGCGACCGTCGCCGACGACACCGAGGCCGTCCCGACTCCGCTGCCGCACGGCGCCTTGGCGACCCCGGTCGCTGCCGTGATGTGCGCGTTGGATGCCGCCGTGCACGCCTGGGATATCGCGATCGCGACCGGTCAGCCATCGCCACTGACCGACGAACTGGCCGGCTACCTGCTGACCGCCGCACGGACCGCGCATCCGGCACCGGGTAGCGGTGTGGAGGCGGAAATCATTGAGCCGCTCCGTCAGTGGGGTGCCTATGCTGCGGTGGTCGACGGTGGCGCGGACGACACCACGGTCGCCGAGCTGCTGCGCTACCTTGGCCGCGACCCGCGCGCATGAACCGGGGTGTGCGGGTGTGTACCGTCGCACCCGCGCACCCGCGCACCCGCGCACCCGCGCACCCGCGCACCCGCGCACCCGCGCACCCGCGCACCCGCGCACCCGCGCACCCGCGCACCCGGCAGTCGAGTTGTGCTGCCTTTCTTCGCAATCGGTGGCTATCCCCGGGTGGTGGATAGCGCAGCGTCCTACCCGGTGCGACGAATCGGCGGTGCGGTCAGCGCGCGGTGACGAACCCCTGGGCAACCATCCAGTCCCGTGCGACCTCGGCGGGCTCCCGCCCGTCCACATCGACCTGACGGTTCAGTTCGGTGATGGCCTCATTGGTCAGTAGTTTCGAGATGGGCGCCATAATGGCGGCGACCTGGGGGTGCGCGTCGGCGAAGGATTTGCGCATCACCAGCGCCGCATTGTATTTCGGGAAGAAGCCGAGATCGTCCTTCAGCAACACGAGATCGAGGGCGGGGATGCGGCCGTCGGTGGCGGCGACGGAGCCGAATCGGCATTGCTTGCTGTCGGCGGTGGCCTGATACACCAGAGCGTCCTGCACGATCTGTTTGTGGACCTTGCCGGTATCGATGCCGTACTTGCGGGCCAATCCCGGGAAACCGTCCTGGCGCACATTGAATTCCGTGCCCACGCAGGTGGCCGCCGCGTCCGGGTCGGTATTGCTGAGCCGTGCGTAGTCCGACAGCGTTGTCACGCCGGTCTGCTGGGCGGTCTGCCTGCTCATCACCAACGCGTAGGTGTTGTTCATCGGCGCCATATCCGTCCACACGATGTTGTGCGCGGCCAGATCGGCGTCGCGGACCGCCTCGAACTGGGCGATCTCGTCCGGTATCGGGGTTTCGTTGCCGAGGTAGTTGATCCAGCCGGTGCCGGTGTATTCGTAGGAGAGATCGATCTGCCCGTGCAGCTGGGCATCGCGTACGCTGTTGGAGCCCTGGATATTCGTCAGATCCCGCACCTGCGCCCCGGCCGCGGACAAAGCGAACTCGATGAGATAGCCGAGGATGTTCTGTTCGGTGAAGTCCTTGGATCCGACGGTGATCGCGACCCCGTCGAGCTCGGGCACCGGACGGATACTGCCGGGACCTACCCGCAGCGGCACCGCGCCGCCGGATTGCAGACCGCAGGCGGTGATCACCATGAGTACCGCGCCGGCGGCGGACGTCGCGGCGCGCCCACGCCATCCGCGCCTCATGTCAAACCCCGTGGGCCGAGGAACTGTTCGGCCAGCGCGCCGAGCCAGTCGACAAGCAACGCGAGCGCGACGGCGAGGACCGCGCCGACGACCAGCGTGACGTTGTCGCGCAGCTTGTAGCCGGTGTCGATCAGGATGCCGAGACCGCCCGCACTGACCAGGAACGATAATGTCGCGGTGCCGACCGCCAGCACCAGCGAGGTGCGCAGTCCGGCGAGGATGTAGGGCACTGCGAGCGGAAACTCGATGCGGCGCAACACCGTCAGTGTCGACATGCCCTGCCCGCGGCCTGCGTCGATGAGGGTGCCATCCACCTGCTGGTAGCCGAGGATCGTATTGCGCAGTACCGGAAGCAACGAATAGAAGGCAATCGGTGCGACACCGATCCAGAAGCTGGTAGTCCGGGTGGCGAGATAACACAGCACGATGAGCCCGATCGCGGGCGCGGCCGCGCCGATATTGGCGATGCCGATGAAAACCGGTGCCAGACGCCGATATTCGGGTCGGGTGAGCAGTGTGCCGAGCGGCACCGCCACCGCGACGACGATCAGCACGACCGTCGCAGTGATGAGCACATGCTGCCAGGTAAGCGTCGCGATATTGGCCACGCGGATGCTTGCCTGCTGGGTAGCGGTGAGGTCACGTCGGAACGCCCACACCAGCACCCCCGCGGTGAGTGCGAGTACCAGGACCGGCTGGATGAGCAGTCGAATGCGTTCTGCGCGACGCTCTGTCGTCAGCGTGCGTCCCGGCTCGGTGGTGCCGGGTGGCGTTGTGGGCTTTGTGGACGGAGTCATACTGTCTCGTCCACACCTGTGGTGCTGTGGGTGGCGCGTAACGCTGACAGATGCTCGACGAGCGTGTCGATCGTGATCAGCCCGGCGTACTCACCGCGTCGCCCGGTGACGACCGCGGTCGCCGTCTGCTCGGCCAGTAGCGATTCCAGCGCCTCCTGCAATGTCGACTGCAGCGACAGCGGCGCGCCGACCGGAGATCCGATGTCGCGCAACGATGTCGCGTGCGCGAGGTGCTCGGCCGACACCCACCGCACCGGGCGCCGATGATTGTCGAGCACCAGCGCCCACGGCCACTTCCGGCCCGCGAGTGCGGTGCGCAAAGCCTCGACCGGTTCGTCCTCGGCCGCGGTCGGGCACTGGCCGAGGGTGACATCCCGGACCCTGGTAAGGGTGAGCTGCTTGAGCGAGGCATCCGCGCCGACGAAACCGGCGACGGTCTCGTCCGCGGGATCGGCGAGGATGGCTGCGGGGGTGTCGTATTGCAGAATGCGGGATCGGTTGCCGAGCACCGCGATTCGATCGCCGAGCTTGACCGCCTCGTTGAAATCGTGGGTGACGAACACAATGGTCTTGCCGAGCTCGGCCTGTAGTCGCAGCAGTTCGTCCTGCAGCAGGCCGCGGGTGATCGGATCGACGGCGCCGAATGGTTCGTCCATCAACAGCACCGGGGGATCGGCGGCCAGTGCGCGAGCCACCCCGACCCGCTGCTGCTGGCCGCCCGAGAGCTGCCGGGGATAGCGGTGGCGGTAGGTGTCGGGCGTCAGGCCGACCAGGTCGAGCATCTCGTCGGTGCGGGCGGCGATCTTCTTGCGATCCCAGCCGATGAGGCCGGGGACGGTCGCGATGTTCTTGGCGACCGTCATGTGCGGAAACAGGCCGGCCTGCTGAATCGAGTAACCGATGCCGCGCCGCAGCCGGTCGGGGTCGACGGCCGTGACGTCGCGGCCACCGATGGTGATGGTGCCCGAGGTCGGTTCGATGAGGCGGTTGATCATGCGCATGGTGGTCGTCTTGCCGCAGCCGGAAGGCCCGACGAGGACGACGATTTCGCCTGCCGGAATCGTCAAAGACACATTATCGACAGACGGATCCTGTTGTCCGGCATAGCGTTTGGTGACCGAGTCGAGCACGATCTCGACGCCGGAAGCCGCCGACTCCGCAGTGTCGCTTCGGGTTTCGGTCTCAGTCACGAATTCCCCTCGAGGTGGTGAGACGGCCGATGATCACGAAGAATCCATCGAGAACCAGGGCAAGGACGACGATAAGGATCGTGCCGACCAGGGCCTGCGGCACGGCATTCGGACTACCGAGCCTGGCCAGCCCGGAAAAGATCAGATTGCCGAGCCCCGGGCCCTTCGCGTAGGCGGCGATCGCAAGAATGCCCATGATCATCTGGGTGCTGACCCGGATGCCGGTCAGGATCGACGGCCATGCCAGCGGGATCTCGATGCGGGCCAGCACCCGCAGCCGATTCATTCCGACACCGCGCGCGGCATCGACGATCGCCGGATCCACCGAGGCCAGGCCGACGATGGTGTTCCGGAGAATCGGCAGCAGCGCGTAGAGCACCAGCGCGGTAATCGTCGGCCCGACCCCGAGGCCGAGGAACGGGATCAGCAAGCCGAGCAGCGCGAACGAAGGAACAGTCAGGATGGCGCTTGCCGTCGCCGTCGCCACCGAGGAGCCCAGCGGGCTGCGATAGACGAGCGTGCCGATCGCCACCGCGACGATCGTGGCAAGCAGCACCGACTGGACAACCGCCGAAACATGCAGATAGGAGTCCGTGAGCAATTGCGTCCGTCGGTTCACCACGAACGTCCACAACGTGTCCAGGTCGCACCTCCCCGTCGCCCGGTGTACTGGGAGACTATCTCGACTTGCGCTCGGCCGGAGAGGATTCCGGCGGCCCGGTGTCCGCCGGAGCCGACAGACTTCTCGCAGAGAATGCCCACACGGTGCCGTCCGAAACCAGGCCCTGCGGTGCGTCCTGGCGGTGCCGGGAACCGATCGGGCGGACTGTTCGTCTAACTGGTCAGGGCCGCGAGTCGGTCGCGATCGACAGGAGCCCGGGGGAGCATGGCGGAACAAAGGATGGCACGTCGGCGGCTGCGTTACCGCTGGCTCGTGCTCGGCTTGGTGGTATCGGTGCTGGTCGCTGGGGGTGTGGTGGGCGTGCGCCTGTGGCTGGAACACGGCAAAGGCGAGGCCATCGCCGGTGTCGGTGTGCGGACGTTCCCGGCGATCGACAAATCCACGCTCGACCCAACGCAATCCAAGGTGGTCGCGGTGCTCGAGCGAGAGTTCGGCGCTCCCGGCGATGGGCCGAAGTACGCGGAGGGAAACAACGAGCCCTGGTGCGCAGACTTCGTCAGCTGGGTGATGCGCGAATCGGGTGTGCCGCTGGCCAACCCGAACTCGGGATCGTGGCGGATCCCCGGGGTGTACACACTGCAGGAGTATTACCAGAGCACCGGACGATTCACACCGATCGGCGCCGGATACCAGCCGCTCACCGGTGACGTGCTGCTCTACGGCCCGGCCAGCCCGTTCTCCCAGCACACCAACATCGTGCTGACGGCGAGCGACGGAGTCGTCACCACGATGGGTGGAAACGAGTTCGGCGACATCCGCATACACCGTTTCGACCTGGCCGAAGTGCCCGATATCGTCGGATTCGGCATGCTGTGACCGTCCCGGCGCGTGTGCGCGGTCGGCGGTTTTGGGGGTACCACCTAAAATAGATCCGGCGGCGCCCGGCAGCGCCGCCCGGCCCCTGTCCTGCTACCCCCTCATCAGCAGGACAGGGACCACCTAATGACATTGTCGGACGCAGTCCGCCGACAGCCGCGCCGGGCCGAGCGGAGGCGAGGTAGCCGCCTAATGGCACTGTCGGCCGGAGTTCGATAGCCGCGCCGGGCCGGTCGGCGCCGAGCGCGCGTGCGGGGTTAGCGGTTGCTGCCGTAGCGGCCGCGTTGTCCCCTGAGGGGCGACGTGAGGCGCCCGCTGGAGCGCTGGGGTGAGCGGAAGCGAGGCAGCCGCAGGAGTGCCGGGGTAAACGGGGCCAGGCAGCCGCTGGATGAGCGGCCCCAGCGGTCGGGGGCCAGGGGTAGCGCGTCGCGTACCGTGTCGGGTGTCCGTTGACAAGGTGAGGGTTTCGGAACATCTGATGCAGCCGACCGACCACACGAGCGCCGATCCCGTCTGGATCGAGTACGCCGATTTCGGGGAACGTTTCCTCACCCACGCGGTGACGGAGGCCAGGATCGTGGCCGCGGTGTCCGGTATGGCGGGACGTGGGATGACGATCGGGCCGTTCTCGGTCGGCCCCGCCGGTCTGGCCGGATTCGTCGCCGAAGGCAAGGTCGGCCAGCCGGTGGTGCTGCGCAGTGGCCCGAACGTGACTTTCGAAGTCACGGTGCCGGTGTCGCTATCGGTGCAGGTACTGCTCGGCGGCAGGAAGCTACGGCTGGAGGCGGTCGTCGAGATCGATCTCACACTGCACGCGCACACCGCGGATCCGTTGCTCATCGTCATCGACGTCCCGCCGATAACCTCGCGCGATGTCAGCTTCGTGCTGCGGGCTCGGGCTATCGAGACGGCCTGGGAATGGCTGCTCGACCCGATCGCCGGAGTGGTGCAGCGTGAGGTCGCCAATCGGGTGAATGCGATGCTGGCCGATCCGCAGGGGCGGCGCGGCCGGGTCTTCGACATCGAGGCGATGGTCGACGGAATGCGCTCCGCGCATGCGATGCAGACGACGTTCGACTGGATCGACTACGGCGAATTCGGCCACCGGTTCTTCGCCCGCATCGTGACCAGGGAGCGCGTCTTCGATGTGGTGGAGCGGCTGGCGGGCCGCCCGATCGAGATCGGACCGCTGCGGACCGGTCCGCGCAACTCGGCCACCGTCACGGTGCGTGGGTCGGTGCGGGTGCCGCAGCTGGCGGATCGGTCGGACGACGCGGTCTCCTTCGATCTGGTGGTGCCGGTGAGCCTCGACATCACCGTCGAGGTGCTGAAGGCGAATCACTATCGCGCCGACGTCGAGATTCCGCTGGTGCTGACCGCGCGGGCGGCCGATCCGCTGTTGGTAGTCATCGACGTCCCGCCGCCGGACTCGTCGGACATCCGGCTGGAGTTCAAGGCCAGCGGCATGCGGGCAGCCACCCTCGGTGCGCTCGCGGGGATCAGGAAGCAGGTTGTCGCCCAGGTGGCCGACGTCGTGCGCAAGGAACTGGCCGATAGTTCGGGCCGGACGATCGATGTCGCCGCACGCATCGACGGCGTGGCCTGAACCGATCCCCGGCACCAGGAACGGAGCCTGCAGGCAACTCCTGTGGCGAGTGTGGTTTGTGTTTCCGATGGGTCTAGCGGTTCCCATGTGAATATGGTGAAATGAGTGCACGTTCGAGGCTCCCGGCGCGTGAGTGACTTCTGGGGAAGGTGCGCCGGGCACGCTGCTATTCCATATCGGGGTTGCGCGAAGGAGTCCTGCGATGCGTTCCTTTTCTGTGTCCCGCCGCGAGCTGTTCGTCTATGCCGCTGCCACCGCCGCTCTCGGAGCGACCGTCGGCGCGCCGAATGCCGTGGCAAGTGCAGTCATCGGCACCATGGTCGACTATGCGGGTGGGGTTCCGTCGGCCACGGCGATCCGGGATGCCGGCCATATCGGTGTGATCAGGTACGTGTCGGATCGCCGTCCCGGCGCCGAATGGATGGAGGGCAAGCCGCTGCTGGCGGGTGAAGTCGATCAGCTGCACGCCGTGGGCTTGACCATCGTCTCGAACTACCAATACGGCAAAGCCCAGACCGCAGATTGGCGCGGCGGGCTGGAGGCGGGTAAGAAGCACGCGGCGCGTGGGCTGGAACTGCACCTCGCCGCCGGCGGACCGGAGAACCGGCCGATCTACGCCTCGATCGACGACAACCCGACGCCCGTCGACTTCGCCACCATGATCGCGCCGTATCTGCTCGGCTGGCAGTCGGTGGTCGGCAAGCAGAACACCGGCGTCTACGCGAACGCGCCGACCATCGAACTGGCGCGCGCCGCGGGCCTCGGTGCCTGGTACTGGCAGCACAATTGGGGCACCCCGAAGGGTTTCGTGCACCCGGCGGCGCATCTGCATCAGATCGAGATCGACAAGCGGTCCATCGATGGTGTCGGGGTCGACGTCAACAATGTGCTGCGGCCGGAGTACGGGCAGTGGTGAACTGACCGCTGCCCGCTTGCGCCGGCACCGCCGACGGCGGCTCGCTCAGGTCTGGCAGTGGCAGGTGGGCGCCAGGCGCAGCTCGGGCTCGTCATCGGGGACGACGCGCAGCGTGGGCCGACTCTCGGGCGCCTGGTGATCGCCGAGCCAGGAGAACAGCGACCAGCGCGACAGGCCGGAGAAGGCCGAGCCGACGCTGGCGAACGAGCCCGATGAAATCACCGACCCGAACGATCCGACCGAGCCGATCGACAGCACCGAGCCGACGCTGCCGATCGAGAGGATCGAGTACGCGGAGCCGATGGACAGGATCGAGCCCTCGGAGCGGAAAGACAGTATCGATCGCCGCGAGCGCCTGCTTCGAATCGAGCGCCCGTGCTGCTTGGAATTCGTGCTCTCTATCGAATTATTGCGCCGTAGCGACACTTCGACGGTAGCCATGGCTTCGGTCTACCACAGTGCAGTGCGGTTGTGCACTATCGCAGGCGATTCGCCCGGATGTGTCGACCTGCGGGAACCTGGCCGTGGATACAACGAAGCCCGGCGGTCCGGATGGACGCGCCGGGCTTCGGAGCATCATGCGACGGTGAAGAAACCCAGCGTCGGCAGGAACGAGCAGGTGCGCGGAGCGGCGTCCGGTGCCTGGGTGGTCAGCGAGCCGGAGACCACCGCGACGACGCGGCCGAAGCCGGTGTCGGCGATCGCGGACAGGGTCGCCGGACCATCAGGGTTGATCTTTGCCTCGTCGGTCAGCGGCAGGATGCCCGACTTGCGGGTGTCCAGATTCATCCACTGGACGGTCATCGGCGGGTTCTGCACCGGCGTCGGCGACTTGGTGCCGAGCGCGGTGAACACGAACCCGGCCTGACCGGCCTGCGGTCCCGGCGGCGGCAGCTGGGCCGGGCCGGGCACAGCCAGCGCGGTGCCGATGGAATCAGCGGTCGGGCCGATGCAGCCCTTGCCGATGGTCGGGTACAGGAACTGGGCGATGACCGGTCCGCCGTCCTTCGGAATCTCCGGTCCGCCACCGCCACTGCCGTCCAGGAAGGTGATGATCTTTTCCAAGGTGGACTTGATCTGCGGTGGCAGGTTGAGGGTGGCGAGCAGCTTGCGGGCCGCATCGAGCAGCATGCCCTGCAGGCCGCCTGCGATCGGCTTGGCGTCGGCCGGGCCCGCGATTGCGCCGACGATGGCCGGGGCCAGCGCGGCGAGCGCATCGATCGGGACGCCCTCGGGCACCATCGGGACATTGTTCGGAACCGCCGCGGGCACGGGTGCCGGGGCCGCGACAGCTGCCATCGGCGCAGCAAGCGAAGCGCTCGCCGTGATGGCGAGTGCGGACAATACGATCCGCGATCCTCGGGTGCGAAGCACTGGTCTAGCCGTCCTTACCTCGGGTACATCTGGAGTTCGATGCTGAAAAGCCATCGTTTCGGGGGCCACTCTAGGGACACGGTTGCATGTTGTACAGCCGCAATATCCCGACAGGTGCGTTGGACGAACAGTGTTATCAGACGTTAGCGCCAAATGGTGTTACAGAAGTGAATGGTGATGCAAATGTTATCAGTGATTCGAGGGCATCACCGCCCCACTCCGGGCTGCGGCTAATCTAATCGGAGTCTTCAGATCTTGTCGCCGAACGCCCGAACGTCCGCGGGTCGCAGGCCGACGACCTGCCGCCCCGACTCGAAAGCCTGCGAATTGAACCGACGCCTACAGCTGGCTGTGTCAGCGCTGGGTCTGTCCGTGCTGGCCAGGCTGTTATGGATGTTGCTGTCGACGAACGGCATGAATCTCGTCGACCTGCACGTTTATGTCGACGGGTCGGCCTCGTTACTCACTCATGGGCTCTACGACTTCACCTACGCCGAGAAAACGCCGGACTTCCCGCTGCCCTTCACCTATCCGCCGTTCGCGGCCCTGGTGTTCTTCCCGCTGCACTACCTGCCGTTCACCGTTGTCGCGGTGCTGTGGCTGCTCGCTACGGTCGCGGCGCTCTACGGCGTGGTGTGGATAAGCCTCGAGTTGATTCTCGGCGAGCAGCGGGTCCGCGAACCGGGCTGGCAGACTGCGGCCGTCGCCTGGACCGCGGTCGGCGTGTGGCTGGAACCGGTGCGAACCACCATCGATTACGGACAGGTCAACGTCTTCCTGGTGCTCGGCGCCATGATCGCGGTGCGCAGCGCGCGGTGGTGGCTGTCGGGTCTGCTCGTCGGCGTCATCGCGGGCATCAAGCTGACCCCGGCGATCACCGGGTTGTACTTCGTCGCCCGCCGTCGCTGGGTCACCGTGATCTGCTCGGCGGTGGCCTTCGGCGCGACGGTCGGGGTCAGCTTCCTGATTGCACACACCGAGGCGAAGCGCTACTTCGGCACGTTGCTCGGCGACGCGAGCCGGATCGGGCCGGTCGGCTCGGTATGGAACCAGTCGCTACGTGGCACCCTGAGCCGCATCCTCGGCTACGACGTCGAATCCGGGCCGTGGTGGATGGCGGCCGTGCTGGTCGTCGCCGTGCTCGCGTTCCTCGCTTGGCGCACACTGGGTTCCGACGACCGGATGGGCACCCTGATCATGGTGCAGCTGTTCGGGCTGATGGTCTCGCCCATCTCCTGGTCACACCATTTCGTCTGGCTGCTGCCGACGGTGCTGTGGCTGGTCTACGGTCCGCTGAGTGCGGTCGCGGGCGCCCGGCTCATCGCGGGCTACTGGCTGGTGACGATGTTGATCGGCGTGCCGTGGGTGCTGTCGTTTGCCCAGAAGTCGATTTGGACCATTTCACGGCCGGGCGTGTTGTCCTGGCTCGGCGCGGTCGACGCGCTCGGCGTGCTCGTGCTGTTCGGCTGGATGATCTGGCACGGCCGCGCGGTGCTGCGTTCGGATGTCGGGTCCGTGCGGCAGCGGCTGCGGACGTTCCCGAAGGCGTTGTCGGCGGACCGAAACGCCATCGGTGAGCGGGCGCTGCGTCGCACAGCCGCCGACTAGCAGCCGATATTCAGCCTGCGGCCAAACGATCGATCTGATGGGCCAGCAGCATGTCGCGGCCGGTGAGTCCGCCCGCGGAGTGGGTCGACAGTGCGAAAGTGACCCGGCGCCAGCGAATATCGATATCCGGGTGGTGGTCGGCGGCCTCTGCGGCGTCGGCAACCCGCCGCACCAGCTCGATACCGTCGAGGAAGGTCGGCGCCTGGATCGTGCGGGTGATGGTGTCGCCGGAGCGTTGCCACTCGGGCAGGTCGGACAGCGCGTCGTCGATATCGGCGTCGGACAGGAGTTCGGTAGCCATGGTCCAAGTATCCGCGCGGATCAGGCGGCGCGGGCTTTCTTGAGGCCCTTCTTCAGCTCTTTACCGCAGCAACCAGCGGCTTCGAGGCGTTTCATCCGCATAATGACCACAGGGCATTTCAAGCAGCGCGTCTTCTTGCGACAGCACTTCTTCTTGGGTTTCAGACTCGAAACCTTCCTTGCCTTGACCTTGCCCATAGTTGGTTAGCATACCCTTAGTGGGGCGCGTGGTCTGCGGCGCGCCTGGATACCGGTAGTCTGTTACTGGCCGCAATGCCCGGTGAGTATCGATTCTCCACCTGTTTGCAGGGGTCGGCCCGCACCAACACCAACAGCAGGAGGATTAGGCGTGTCGTCTGCACGCGATTTTCGCAACGTCGCCATCGTGGCCCACGTCGACCACGGTAAGACGACGCTGGTCGACGCCATGCTGCGCCAGTCAGGAGCCTTTGCCGAGCGAGCCGAGCTCGTCGACAGGGTGATGGACTCCGGCGACCTGGAGCGCGAGAAGGGCATCACCATTCTCGCCAAGAACACCGCTGTCCACCGGCACCACCCGGATGGCTCGGTGACCGTGATCAACGTCATCGACACGCCCGGCCACGCCGACTTCGGTGGTGAGGTCGAACGCGGCCTGTCCATGGTCGACGGCGTCGTGCTGCTGGTCGACGCGTCCGAAGGGCCACTGCCGCAGACCCGGTTCGTGCTGCGTAAGGCACTCGCCGCGTCGCTTCCGGTGATTCTGGTCGTCAACAAGACCGACCGCCCCGACGCTCGCATCGAGGAGGTTGTCGAGGAGAGCCACGATCTGTTGCTCGATCTGGCCTCCGATCTCGACGACGCCGCCGCCGAGGCCGCCGAACTCGCGCTGGACCTGCCGGTTCTGTACGCGTCGGGCCGTGAGGGCAAGGCGTCCAAGGAGCGTCCGGAGAACGGGAACGCGCCCGACGCCGAGAACCTCGACGCGCTCTTCGACGTGCTGATGGAGAACATCCCGGCGCCGAAGGGTGACCCGACGGCGCCGCTGCAGGCGCACGTCACCAACCTCGACGCCTCGGCCTTCCTCGGCCGCCTCGCGCTGGTCCGCATCTACAGCGGTGAACTGCGCAAGGGGCAGAACGTTGCGTGGATGCACGCCGACGGTGTCAAGACCGTCAAGATCACCGAACTGTTGCAGACGATCGGTGTCGAGCGTCAGCCCGGCGAGGTCGCCGTGGCCGGTGACATCGTCGCCATCGCGGGCATCCCGGAGATCATGATCGGCGACACGCTCGCCGATCCGGACAATCCGGTCGCGCTGCCGCGCATCACCGTCGACGAGCCTGCGATCTCGGTCACAATCGGCACCAACACCTCGCCGCTCGTCGGTCGGGTGCAGGGCCACAAGCTGACTGCACGCATGGTGAAGTCGCGCCTGGACCAGGAACTGGTCGGCAATGTCTCGCTGCGTGTCCTCGACATCGGCCGTCCGGACGCCTGGGAGGTGCAGGGTCGTGGTGAGCTGGCGCTGGCTATCTTGGTCGAGCAGATGCGCCGCGAGGGTTTCGAGCTGACCGTCGGCAAGCCACAGGTGGTCACCAAGCAGGTCGACGGCAAGATTCACGAGCCGTTCGAAGAGCTGACCGTCGACTGCCCGGACGAGTATCTCGGCGCAATCACCCAGCTGCTGGCTGCCCGCAAGGGCAAGATGGTCCAGATGACCAACCACAGCGCGGGGTGGGTGCGGATGGAGTTCATCGTCCCGTCGCGTGGTCTGATCGGCTTCCGCACCGACTTCCTCACCGAAACCCGCGGCACCGGCATCGCTAACGCCGTCTCCCACGGCTACGCGCCGTGGGCCGGTGAAATCCGGGCCCGGCACACCGGTGCGCTGGTCTCCGACCGCGCAGGCTCGGTGACTCCGTTCGCCATGATCCAGCTCGCCGACCGCGGCCAGTTCTTCGTCGAACCGGGCGCGGACACTTACGAGGGCATGGTTGTGGGCATCAACCCACGCGCCGAGGATCTCGACATCAACGTCACCCGCGAGAAGAAGCTGACCAACATGCGCAGCTCCACCGCGGATGTGTTCGAAACCCTCGCCAAGCCGCTGCAGCTCGATCTCGAGGCCGCGATGGAGTTCTGCGCGGACGACGAGTGCGTCGAGGTCACACCGGAAGTGGTCCGGGTCCGCAAGGTTATCCTCGGCGCCACCGAACGCGGACGCGAACTGTCGCGACGCAAGGCTCGGGACCGGGCCGCGTTGTAATTGCCGGACCGCCTGGCCGGGCCTGAGGATGATCCGGCTGTCGCGTACTCATGGCGATGTACCGAAACGAAACTGGGGAGCGAATCATGAGAATGATTCGCTCCCCAGTTCTATTCGGTGATCGCGACGCTCGTCGCGCCGTGGATTTCGAACAGTCGACCGGTAGCTAACAGTCGAGCATCAGCGAAACGCAGCGCCTGGTGATTATCACCGCTAGCCGGAGACCAGGCTTCCGTCATTCCGTTGTACGACTTGATTACTGCCCGTCCCGGCCGGTACTGAACCTTGCGAAAGGCACGGGATCTGGCCGCCTTGTCGTCAAGGTAGAGTGCGGATCGTGAGCTTGGCGGCAAGACGACGTGCAAGGGTGCGCGCAGCGCTGGTTATCGCGGCCATCTCCATCACGGTGGGCGCTGGTTGCACCGCGAATCCGCCACCTCCGATCGAAAGCACCGACAGTCCCAAGACGACGCCGGCGAAACCTGGCAAGAACACTGTCGTGGTGGCGATCGACGACATCGGGATCGGGTTCAACCCGCACCTGCGGTCCGATCAGTCACCTGCCACAGCGGCGGTGAGTTCGATGGTGCTGCCGAGTCCGTTTCGTCCGGTGCCGAATCCTGCTGTGCCCGGCGCCACCGAGTGGGTGCCGGACACGGCGCTGGTGGTGTCGGCCGATGTCACCACGCAGGAGCCCTTCACCATCACCTATCAGCTGCGCAATCAAGCGAACTGGTCGGATGGTGCGCCGATCGCCGCAGAGGACTTCCGGTTCCTCTGGCAGCAGATGATCACCCAGCCCGGCGTCGTCGATCCCGCGGGCTATCGGCTCATCTCGGATGTGAGTTCCTCTGGTGGCGGCAAAACCGTCACCGTGACGTTGACCGCGCCGTATCCGGCCTGGCGTGAGCTGTTCTCGAACCTGCTGCCCTCGCATCTGGTCAAGGATGTGCCCGGTGGCTTCGCCAACGGACTTGTCGAGCGAATCCCGGTGTCGGGCGGCAACTTCGACATCAAATCGGTCGACCGGGGTCGCGACGAGATCCTCCTCGAACGCAATGACAGGTACTGGGGCACGCCCGCTGCTCCTGATCAGATCCTGTTGCGCCGCGGCGGAACTCCCGCACAGCTCGCCGATTCGCTGCGCACCGGCGACGCCCAGATGACGCTGGTGCACGGCGGTGTCGCGACCCAGGCGCAGCTGGCGGCGATCGCTTCAGTGCGCACCGCGATCATGCCCCAATCGCGCGAGCTGCAGTTCGTATTGAACGGGCGCAGTGGCGATCTCGGTGATCCCCGGGTCCGTCGCGGAGTGCTCGCGCTGCTCGATCCGGCTCTGCTCGCCACTGTGGGCGCACAGACCGGCGGCTGGGTTGAGCCGGTGCGCGCGCAGATCCTTACCCTGTCGGACCCTGGCTACACACCCACCGCGCCACCGCGGCCCACCGCGGACGAAGCCTTCGCGCTGCTCGGCGAGGTCGGCTACGGTCGGGCGCCGGAACCGCCGCCGGTCATATCGCCGACCTCACCGGCGCCGCGTCCGCGTCCGCTCGCGAAAAACGGTAAGGCGCTGGCAATTCGAATCGGCGCGGCCACCGGTGACGCCACCGCCATCGCGGTGGCAAATACGGCAGCAGATCAATTACGCAGTGCCGGAATAGATGCCAGCGTGCGCAGCGTCGCCCCGGACACCCTCTATGGCAAGGATCTGACGGAAGGTGCGGTCGACGCGATCGTCGGCTGGGAGGTTGCGGGCTCGGACCCGGCCACCGTGCTCGCCTCGCGCTACGGCTGCCCGCCCGTGGAAAATCCCGCAAGCAACGGGAATTCGCAGGCCACCGCCGAAGCGGCCAAGAAGGCGCCGAGCAATGTGTCGGGTGTCTGCGACCCCACGCTGCAGCCCGCGATCGACGAGGCGCTGCGTGGCATCGAAGTGGGCCGAGTGCTCGCCGACGCCGAGCCCAAGTTGTGGGGTCTGGCCACGGTGCTGCCGATCGTGCAGGACAACGTGGTTGCCGCCTCGGGTCCTCGGGTCGACGGTGCTTCCCTCAGTGGCGCCATCCAGGTCGGCATCTTCGGTGACGCAGCGATGTGGCGCAGGATCCCGTGACCGGTGGGTTGCTGCTTGTCCACGCCCACCCGGACGACGAATCCATCACGACCGGGGGCACGATCGCGCACTACCGCCGGCAGGGGGTGCCGGTCACGGTGGTGACCTGCACCCTCGGTGAAGAGGGCGAAGTGATCGGCGACCAGTGGGCGCAGCTGACTGCCGACCGCGCCGACCAGCTCGGTGGCTACCGGGTGCTGGAACTCACCGGGGCGCTCGCCGCGCTGGGTGCGGGACCGCCGCGTTTCCTGGGCGGCGCAGGCCGCTGGCGTGACTCCGGCATGGCGGGCACTGCGGCGGCGGAGAATCCACGCGCCTTCATCCACTCCGGCGTCGAAGCGGTGGACGCGCTGACCGAGGTGCTGCTCGAGCTGCGGCCGCGGGTGGTGATCGGCTACGACCCCCGAGGCGGCTATGGCCACCCCGACCACATTCGGGCCCACCAGATCACCACAGCAGCGGTGCATGCGGCTGCTGACCGAGGTTGGGACACTCCGAAGTTCTATTGGACCGTCACCGATGACGAGATGCTGCGCCTGCATACCGAAGTCCTCGCGCGACGCACGGTCGAGGGGTTGCCTGGCGCGTTGCCGCCCGGCTGGCTGCTTCCCTCGGTTGGGGAGCTCGCCAGCGTGCCGAGCCACACGGTGACCACGACGATCGACGTGTCCGATTCGCTCGCGGCCAAGCGTGCCGCGCTGCGGGCACATGCAACGCAAGTGATGGTGGCGCCGACGGGTCGGGAATTCGCGCTGTCCAATAATGTCGCGCAGCCGGTGCTGCCGGAGGAGCACTACGTGCTCGTGCGCGGGCAACGCGGCGTCGTCGGCCCCGACGGGCGCGAACACGACCTGTTCACCGGTATTGCCTGAGGGTTGCTGTAACGCGAGATTGATGCGCCGGGTACCGTCTTCGTGATTTCGGACATTGACGTGGAGGCTCAGCAGTTCATGACAGCGGTCGGTGACAAGGCTCACCTCAACATCGAAGACGACGGTTACCACAAGAGTCTCAAGCCACGTCAGCTCCAGATGATCGCCATCGGCGGCGCCATCGGCACCGGCCTGTTTCTGGGTGCGGGCGGGCGGCTCGAGAGCGCGGGACCTGGTCTTTTTCTGGTGTACGCGGTGTGCGGGGTCTTCGTATTCTTCATTCTGCGCGCGCTCGGTGAGCTGGTGCTGCACCGGCCCTCGTCGGGCTCTTTCGTTTCCTACGCGCGCGAGTTCTTCGGTGAGAAGGCCGCATTCGTCGCGGGCTGGATGTACTTTCTGAACTGGTCCATGACCGGGATCGCCGACACCACGGCGATTGCTCAGTATTTTCACTATTGGGCAGGATTTTCGCATATCCCGCAGTGGCTGCTCGCGCTCATCGCGCTGGTGCTCGTGCTCGGCGTCAATTTGATGTCGGTGAAGTGGTTCGGCGAGATGGAATTCTGGGCCGCGCTGGTGAAGGTATTCGCGCTGAGCGCCTTCCTGATCGTCGGCACGATCTTCCTGCTCGGCCGGTTCACCGTGCAGGGCAACCCGACCGGGACGAGCGTGATCACCGAAAGCGGTGGCCTGTTCCCGACCGGGATCCTGCCGCTGGTCGTGGTCACCTCCGGCGTCGTATTCGCTTACGCCGCCGTCGAGCTGGTCGGCACCGCGGCGGGGGAGACCGAGAACCCGGCCGAGATCATGCCCCGCGCCATCAACTCGGTGATCCTGCGCATCGCCATCTTCTACGTCGGTTCGCTGGTGCTGCTCGGGCTGCTGCTGCCCTACACCAGCTACACCGCCAAGGAGAGCCCGTTCGTCACCTTCTTCACCTTGCTCGGCGTGCCGGGCATCGGCAGCGTGATGAACCTTGTCGTGCTCACCGCGGCCTTCTCCAGCCTGAACGCGGGCCTGTATTCGACAGGGCGCATTCTGCGGTCGATGTCGATGAACGGCAGTGCCCCGAAATTCACCGGCGTGATGGGCCGCAACGGCGTTCCCTATGGCGGCATCCTGCTCACCAGCCTGATTGCGCTGTGCGGCATCGCGTTGAACGGGATCGTGCCCGACAGTGCCTTCGAGATCGTGCTGAACCTGGCCTCGCTCGGCATCATCGCCTCCTGGGCCACCATCGTGCTCGCCCAGCTGCAACTGTGGCGCTGGTCCAAGCAGGGCAAGCTGCAGCGGCCGTCGTTCCAGATGTTCGGCGCGCCCTATACCGGCCTGGCCACGCTGGCCTTCCTGTTCTTCGTGGTGGTCCTCACCGGCTGCGACTATCCGGTGGGCACGTGGACCGTCGCCTCGCTGGTGCTGATCATTCCGGCGCTGATCATCGGCTGGTTCGCGGCCCGCAAGCGAGTGCTCGCGATCGCCGAGGAACGCAGGGGCTACACCGGTGAATATCCGGTCGTGGCCAACATTCCGATCGACGGTGACTGAACCGACGCGGCCGGAATAGACTCGATATCTATGTACAACTGGGACCTGCAGAACGCGATCGCGGGCTTCGTGGACAGCCTGCGTCCCGGCGCGCAGCAACAGCACGACATCTATATGTCGGTGCTGTACGCGTTCGTCGATATGCAGAGCCATCTGTTGACCCTCCTCGGCTTCCCTCCCGTCGCGTGAGGGCAGCCGTCGACCACAACAGTGCCGACGATCGTGCCGCGGCACAGTCGGGCCATGGCAAGCCGCAGTGGGGCCTGGAGTCCCTGGCGCCGGTGATCATCACACTGCTGGTGCTCGATGCGTTGATCACCCTCGCACTCGAGGTGCTCTACCTGCCGACCTACCTCGACTCGGTGGCGTTCCCGCTCTCCGCCGTGCTGGCCGGTGTGATCAACGTGCTGCTCGTCATGGGCGTTCGCACGGTGACCACCCGCGTCGGGTTCGCGATCCTGCCCATTGCCGCATGGACTTTCGGCTTCCTGCTGTGCTCGGTGACCGGGCCCGGCGGCGACATCATGCTCGGAAGCGATTGGCGCACAGCACTTCTCTTGTTCTGCGGGTTGGTGCCGCCGCTCGGGTATCTGTACTTCCGGCTCAATGCGGGGCTGTTCGGTAGTCGCTGAGTATCGCTGCCGCCGTTGGCGATACGAGTCATGCTTCGGCCGACCTCGGACGCCGGCCGAGGGCGTGTTGTCGGACCCGTCAATCCAGTCGCACCGCGAGGGTGGCTATGACGGCGTCGGTGCGGGCGCGCAGAGCGGCGGCGAGGACAGGGCCGCGCGGATTGTGCAGTGGTCGCTGCCACCAGCGGTGGGCCTCCACCTGGGCCAGTAGGACCATGACCTGGCGGCCGTAGCGGGTTTGGTTGCGGACGTACCCGACGAGTGTGGTGACCAGGCTGCGGTGTGGGCACGGCAGCACAGTGAGGGGGACGCCGGGATCCCACTCTTTCCATTGGCGGCTGAGGCGACGGATGGAGGCCGAGTCTATTTCCGCTGCGACGGCGACGATTTCGCCATTCATTGCTTGGGCGGTGCGCAGCGCGCGTGCGGCGACCTCGCTGACCGCGACCACCGGGACCACGATCAGCATGGGCTCCCGGTCGGGGGATTGCGGTGGGAGCGCGGGAATTCGGCCGAGGCTGAGCTGTTCTGCGACACTGCCGTAATAGCTTTCGGTGCGGGCGAACAGAATGATCAACGCGGGCACGATGATCACCAACAGCCACGCGCCCTCGGTGAATTTCTCGGCAAGCAGCACCACGGCGGCCACCGCGGTGAGAATGGCGCCGAAGCCATTGAGCGCGGCGCGCGCAATCCACCCGGTTCCGCGTTGTGTGCGCCAATGCCGGACCAACCCGGTTTGGCTGATGGTGAAGCCGATGAAGACGCCGACCGCATACACCGGCAGCAGCCGGTGGGTTTCGGCATCCACAATGATCAGCACGGTTGCGGCCACCACCGCAAGCGCACTGACACCGTAACGGAACACCGGCCGTTCCGAGCGCAAGGCGAACAGATGCGCGACTCGGTGGTCCTTCGCCAGCAGCGAAAGCAGCACCGGCAGGCCGCCGAAACTGGTGTTCGCGGCGAGGCACAGCGCCAGGGTGACGGCAAGGTTGGTGACGTAGAACGGCCAGCCGGTGCCGAACGCCGCTGCCGACAGCTGTGCGAGCAGGGTGACGTTGTCGCGCGGAACCGTGTGATGCTGGCGGATCAGCACGGCGAGACCGAGCAGCATCCCGCACAGCAGCACGCCCAAGCCGACCTCGGTGTGCTGGGCTCGTTGCACCGCCGGCGTACGGAACGCCGGCACCGCGTTGGCGATTGCCTCCACCCCGGTCAGTGCCGAGCAGCCTGCGGAGAATGCCTTGAGCAACAGCACAATCCCGATGGCGTCGATCGGCACGATCGGTCCGCGGTCGACGCCGATGACGGCTACCGGCTCCGGGCGCGCCAGTCCGACCACGATCACCGCGAAGATCGCGACGATGAACAGCAGCGTCGGCCCCATCAGCACTTTCGCCGATTCGGCCACCCCAACCAGGTTGATCACAGTCAGCACCGCGAGCCCGATCAGCGTGATCAGCAGCAGATGATCCGCCAGCACCGGAAACGCGCTCGCCAGGCTGGCCGCACCGGCGGCGAGGCTCACCGCGACGGTGAGCACATAATCGATGACCAGGCCGGCCGCCGCGAGCAGGCTGGCGCCACGACCGAGATCCTTCTTCGCCACCGCATAGGAACCACCGCCGTCCGGATGCACCGCGATCACCTGACGGTAAGAAAGAACCAGCACCAGCAACAGCACCGCGATCGCCAGCGAAACCGGCAGCGTCCACGAGACCGCCGCCGCGCCCGCCGCAATGAGCACCAGCACGATCGCTTCCGGCCCGTAAGCCACACTGGATAACGCATCCAGCGACAACGCCGCCAGCCCGCCGATCGCGGTCAGCCGATACTTGTCGCCGCGCTGGTGCCGCCGCATCCGGCGATCGACTATCCGAGGCTCCTGCGACTCCGACCGCGCCGTCTCGACCACACACCCATTCAACGCGGCCGGCACTCGGCAACCGCTCAGCGACACCACCGAAACCGCATCAAAGCCACCTAATGGGAGCTACCGGGTCAGTCGGTAGGGCCGACTCGGTGCCGGTAGCCCCGGCAGGTGAGCACTCACGCCACCCCCGGGCGCCGTGCGGCACCGACCGGCTTCAGCGGGCACCGAGGAGACCCGGGGTGACCGAATCGATGAGCGGCCAGGCTCGGTCGAGCGGGATATCGATCACGAGGTAGCGCTTCTTGCCCGCGGCGGAGGCGGCGACAACGCTGGCCACCCCCACACGGCGTTGCCAAAAGGATTGGCGGACGGTCCAGCCGATGACGCCGGGGGCTTCCAGGCAGTCGCGGTCCCGGTCGAGTGAACCCGCGCGGGTGATCAGCCAGGTGGGGTTGCTGTCGGTGGCCGGTAGGACAGCGTGGCCGAGGCCGCGGTACCGGTCCTCGGCCAAGGCAGTCGCGATGATCGCCATGACGGCGGGCAGTAGCCACCACCACGCCGAATACTCCACTCCCGCAAGGGAAACAACGAGCAGGGCGATCACGACGAGCAGGACCGGCAGCAAGGCCCGGGAGTGCCTGCGCCGATGGGCGACCGGTCCGTGCGCGGCCAGCGGTGCGGTGCCGAGCTCGCTCGGTCCGACCTCGGTCCCGGCGGCGCGGGGCGCGAGCAGTTGCGCCAGCGTGTGCTCGACGGCCGCGCGCGGAGCCTGCGGCAGGATCTTCTGACGCGGGTTGTCGCCGACCATGATGGCTTCCAGTTCACCGGCCCCCGCCAGGCGCAGCAGCAGCGGCTCGTTGACGGTGGCGCCGCGGAAGCGGGCGCGGTCCAGGGTGGTCTGGCGGGTGGTGAACAGGCCGTGGCGCAGCTGCAGGGTGCGACCATTATCGAGCACCCGCAGGCCGAAATATGTTGTGAGATAACGGGCGCAGGAGGTGAGGCTGACCACGATGACGATCGCGACCAACAGCAGCACACCGGCGACCGCGAGGAAGACGGTGCTGCCGTCCTCGATGTTGTGCACCGCATTCGAGTTGAACAGCGTCTGGCCGAGCCCGTACTGGAACGCTAGACCCACGACAGGTGCGATGATCGCGAATCCGGTCAGCGACAGCGGTGCATAGCGCACCCAACTCGCGTGCCAGTGTCCGATCTCCCTGGCGCTGCGCGGTGTCGGCAGGTCGTCGGATACGTTCTCCGGCAGGCCCTTTCGGAGGATGTCCGCCGGGTACGCGGAGTGCGCAACCGGCGATCCGGCAACAGCGTTCGACGCGCTCGCGGTGGCGGTATGTGCGAGCAGGGCGGCGCGCAGCCCTGGCACCACCCGTGCGTCCAACGCGTCGAGTTTGAATTTCTCCCGCGATTCTGCGTGCTGACCGGTGCCTATCGCGAGTACCGCCAACCCGAGGGCCCGGTGCAGCAGGTCGGCCTCGATATCGACCGAGCGAATCCGTGAGCGCGGCACCGAGAGCTTCTTGCGTTGAATCAATCCGGTGCGCAACTCGATATGGGTCGGGCCGACCCGGTAGGTGGTGGTGAACCAGCGGGTGAGCGCGAATCCGACGATCAGCGCCAGCGTGATGACGCTCCACCCGTGATTGCCGCTGCTTGTGCCGAGGATCACTGAACCGATCAATACCGGGATGAACTTGACCACCTCGGTGACGGGGTGCACCAGCAGCATTCGCTTGTCGAGCCGCAGCCACGGTTGATCCGGGTGTGGCTCGGGTCCGGCCGCCGCGGGCAGCACCGGCTCGGTCATGTCGCGTCGCCGCGGTGCAGTGCCGCGATTTCGGCCAGCCGTGTGACGGTCTGCTCGGCCACCGGCAGGTCGAGTGCGGAGATCTGTACCGCTCCCGCCGATGAGGCGGTCGTCACGGTCACCGTGGCAAGGCCGAGCAGCCGCTCCAACGGCCCGCGTTCGGTGTCCACCGTCTGCACTCTGGAGATCGGCGCGACCCGGCTCTCCTGGGTCAGCCAACCGACCCGGGTGTAGACGGCTTCGTCGGTGACCTCCCACCGATGCACCGCATACCTCCATAGCGGCACCACGCCGATGCTGACCAGTGCGAGCACCGCTGCCACGGCGAACACCGCAAGCTGTGCCGCGCGGTGTCCCGAGTCGACGAGCACCCAGACGATCAGAGCGACCACCGGAATGATCCAGGCCATCGCGGCCTGGAGGGTCCACAAGAGTTTCGCTTTGGGGCTCGGGCGCCAGGCCGGATCGGCCATGATCGTGCGCGGCTGCGACATGTTTGACATGGTTGCATGAACTCGTCCCGAAGCGCTTCGGCCTGCGGGAATAAACCCGCGGCGCAGCAAAGGAATAGTGCGCTCCATCGTGCAGTTGGCAACGGTCACAAGCACTGGAGGGAGACAGTCCGGGATGATTAGCGCATGATCGAGGGCGTGATCGAGCTAGCGACCCCGAGTGTCCCGCCCGCACCGCCAACACCGTCGGCCATGCGCCGCGCGCTGCGGCGGGCTCGCGACGGCGTGACGCTCAATGTCGACGAAGCCGCTGTGCTGTTGCACGCGCGCGGCGCGGACCTGGTCGATCTGAGTCGGAGTGCGGCCAGGGTTCGCGACGCCGGGCTGGAGTCGGCGGGTCGGCCGAAGACCATCAGCTATTCGCGCAACGTGTTCATTCCGCTGACCCGGTTGTGTCGGGACAAGTGTCACTACTGCACCTTCGTCACCGTGCCCGGCAAGCTGCGCGCCGAGGGCAAGGGCATGTTCTTGGAGCCCGACGAGGTTCTCGACATCGCTCGCCAGGGTGCTGCGCTCGGTTGCAAAGAGGCGTTGTTCACCCTCGGTGATCGTCCGGAAGACCGCTGGCCGGAGGCCGCGCAGTGGCTCGATGAGCGCGGCTACGACTCCACCCTGGACTATCTGCGCGCCGTATCGATCATGGTGCTGGAGGAGACCGGGCTGTTGCCGCATCTGAACCCCGGCGTCATGTCGTGGGAGGAAATCTCCAGGCTCAAGCCGGTCGCGCAGTCGATGGGCATGATGCTGGAGACCACCTCCACCCGGCTGTTCACCGAAAAAGGCCAGTGCCACTACGGAAGTCCGGACAAAGATCCCGCCGTCCGGCTGCGCGCCATCACCGATGCGGGCAGGCTCTCGGTGCCCTACACCACCGGCATCCTGGTCGGCATCGGCGAAACGCTGTCCGAGCGGGCCGAGTCGATTATGGCGATCCGTAAGCAGCACAAGGCTTTCGGGCACATCCAGGAAGTGATCATCCAGAACTTCCGTGCCAAGGACGACACCGCCATGCGCGATGTCCCCGACGCGGGGTTCGAGGAGTTCCGGGCCACCATCGCGGTGACGCGGCTGCTGCTCGGCCCCGACGTTCCGGTGCAGGCGCCGCCCAATCTGGTGTCGCACGAGGAATGCCTTGCGCTGATCGATGCGGGCATCGATGACTGGGGCGGCGTATCGCCGGTCACCCCGGACCACGTGAACCCGGAGCGGCCGTGGCCGAACCTGGACACCCTGCGCGAGATCACCGAGGCCGCCGGCTACCAGCTCGTCGAACGCACCTCGGCGCACCCGAAGTATGTGCGGGCGGGCAACCCGTGGGTCGACCCGCGCATCGGTGCGCACGTTGCCGCGCTCACCGATCCGGCCACCGGCCTGGCGAAGCCGGATGCGATGCCGGTCGGACTGCCATGGCAGGAGCCGGACGAGTCCTGGGAGTCGGCCGGACGGGTGGATCTGAACACCTCGATCGACACCGACGGGCGTATCACCGAGAGCCGAAGCGATTCCGCGCTCGGCCGCGGCACGAGCGACGGGCCCGGAGGCGGCAGTCCGCGCAACCACGAAGGGACCAGTGAAGGCCACCGATCCGACACCGATGTCGTCGGCGCTTTCGGTGATTGGGACACCATTCGGGAGCAGGCGCGCGATCTCGCGGTCACGGCGCCGGAGCGACTCGATTCCGAGGTGCTCACCGCGTTGCGTTCGGCGGAGCACGACCCGGCCGGCCTCACCGACGCCGAGTATCTGGCGCTGGCGACCGCCGAGGGACCCGCGCTCGAGGCGGTGGCGGCACTGGCCGATCAGCTGCGTCGTGATGTCAACGGCGACGAGGTCACCTACGTGGTGAACCGGAACATCAACTTCACCAATATCTGCTACACCGGCTGCCGTTTCTGCGCGTTCGCCCAGCGTAAGGGGGATGCCGATGCGTTCACCCTGAGCATGGACGAGGTTGCCGACCGGGCCTGGGAGGCGCACGTCGACGGCGCCACCGAGATCTGCATGCAGGGCGGCATCGACCCCGAACTGCCGGTCACCGGTTATGCCGATCTGGTGCGGGCGATCAAGCAGCGGGTGCCGTCGATGCATGTGCACGCCTTCAGTCCGATGGAGATCGTCAACGGCGCTTCCCGAGGTGGGCAGAGCATTCGTGACTGGCTGGTCGCGCTGAAGGAGGCCGGGCTCGACACCATTCCCGGCACGGCCGCGGAAATCCTCGACGACGAGGTGCGCTGGGTGCTCACCAAGGGCAAACTGCCGACCTCGGCGTGGATCGAGGTGATTACGACCGCCCACCAGGTGGGCCTGCGCTCCAGCTCCACGATGATGTACGGCCACGTCGACAACCCGAAGCACTGGGTCGGGCACCTGCGGGTGCTGCGCGGAATCCAGGACGAGACAGGTGGTTTCACCGAATTCGTGCTGTTGCCCTTCGTGCACCAGAGCTCACCGCTGTACCTGGCGGGTGCGGCGCGGCCGGGACCGACCATTCGGGACAACCGCGCCGCCCACGCATTGGCGCGGATCATGCTGCACGGCCGGATCGATAACATCCAGACCAGCTGGGTGAAACTCGGCACAGCGGGCACCAGAATGATGCTCAACGGTGGGGCGAACGATTTGGGGGGTACGTTGATGGAGGAGACAATCTCTCGCATGGCCGGCTCCCAGCACGGCTCGGCCAAAACGGTCGCGGAACTCACCGAGATCGCCGAAGGCATCGGCCGCCCGGTCCGCGAGCGCACCACCACCTATGGTGTCCCGCAACACAAGATGTCGGTCCTGCCGCTGTCGGTGGGATAGTTCCGAGGAGCCGCAACGACGCGGACGCAACTTGGGTTCCGTGGTGTGCGGAACCAAGTTAGTTAGGGCAGACTGACCCGGAGTAACCTGGGCTGCCGGGATAGTGTGACGCTGGGCGGACTATCCCCGCAGGTGAGGACAGACTAGGAGAGCGGCAGTGCCGTACATCATCGCTGAACCGTGCGTTGACGTGAAGGACAAGGCATGCATCGAGGAATGCCCCGTGGATTGCATCTACGAGGGTGGTCGCATGCTGTACATCCATCCCGACGAGTGCGTGGACTGTGGTGCATGTGAACCGGTGTGCCCGGTGGAGGCGATCTTCTACGAAGACGACACTCCGGACCAGTGGGTCGGCTACGTGAACGCCAACGTCGACTTCTTCGACGAGCTCGGTTCGCCCGGGGGCGCGACAAAGGTCGGCAAGGTGGATTACGACCCGGCGTTCATCAAAGAACTGCCCCCCATGGCGAGTGAGTGAGTTCGTAACGTGTCATCGCGTGGCCGGGTCAGCAGTCTGCTGCCGGATTTCCCTTGGGACACCATTGCTTCGGTAAAAGCCAAGGCGGCGGCGTATCCCGGCGGGATCGTCGACCTTTCGGTCGGAACTCCGGTCGATCCGGTCGACCCGCTGATCCGCGCCGCGCTGAGCTCGGTGGCCGAGGTCCCCGGCTATCCGACCACCCACGGCACGCTCGAGCTGCGCACCGCCGCGGTCGACGCACTCAAACGACGCTTCGGCATCACCGGCATCGATCCGGCGGCCGTGCTGCCCGCGATCGGCACCAAGGAATTGATCGCGGGAATGCCGCGGCTGCTCGGTCTCGGTGGCGACGATCTCGTCGTTATTCCGGAGGTCGCCTACCCGACCTATGAGGTGGGTGCGCTGCTGGCCGGTGCGCAGGTCGCACGGGCGGACGGGCTGACGCAGCTCGGCCCGCAATCACCCGCGCTGATCTATGTGAACTCACCGTCGAATCCGACCGGACGCGTGCTCGGCGTCGAGCACCTGCGCAAGGTGGTGGCCTATGCCCGCGAGCGTGGTGCGATCGTGGCCTCCGACGAGTGCTACCTCGGTCTGACCTGGGAGGGCCGGGCGGTGTCCCTGCTCGACCACGAGGTGTGCGACGGCGACCACACCGGCTTGCTCGCCATCCACTCGTTGTCGAAGACCTCGAACCTGGCCAGTTACCGCGCCGGTTTCGTGGCGGGCGATCCCGCACTGGTCGCCGAGCTGCTCGAGGTGCGCAAGCATTCGGGCATGATGGTCCCCTTCCCGATCCAAGCGGCGATGACCGCCGCACTCGGTGACGACACCCACGAGGCGCAGCAGCGCGAGCGCTACCGCGCACGGCGTGCGGTATTGCGGAATGCCTTGCTGGCGGCGGGTTTCCGTATCGATCACTCGGAGGCGGGCCTGTACCTGTGGTCGACTCGCGGTGAATCGGGCCGCGCCACCCTGGACTGGTTGGCCGACCGTGGCATCCTCGCCGCACCCGGCGACTTCTACGGACCCTCCGGGGTCGAACACGTGCGGATCGCGCTCACCGCTACCGACGAGCGGGTCGCCGCAGCGGCGCAGCGACTGGCTGCCTGAAACATCTTCTGCTGCACGGGATTCCAGTCGACCGGAACTTCGGTGTGGGCCGGCCGGAGTCGAATTCGATAGGCTCCGTCGGCTAGTGGTTCGATCGGGGTGGAAAGGTTCGTCGATGCAGAGGGCGGGACTCGTCGCCGGTGAGCTGTTCGCCGGCTACCGAATCGAACGTGTGCTCGGCCGTGGCGGAATGGGGACGGTGTATCTGGCGGCGCACCCTCGGTTGCCGCGTCAGATCGCCCTCAAGCTGCTCAGCCGGGAGCTGTATGCCGACGAGGAGGTCAGAGCGCGGTTCGAGCGGGAGGCCGATGTGGCAGCGCGGCTCGATCATCCGAATGTGGTGTCGGTGTTCGACCGCGGCGCCGAGGACCATCAGCTGTGGATCTCGATGCAGTACGTCGACGGCAGCGATGCCGCGGCGTTCCGAGGCGCGCCACTGGATCCGCGGCGAGCGCTGCACATCCTCGGGCAGACCGCGGACGCCCTCGACCATGCGCACGAATCCGGTGTCCTGCACCGAGATGTGAAGCCGGCGAACATTCTGTTGACCGCCGCGCGCACCGGCGGTGACCGGGTGTTGCTGACGGACTTCGGCATCGCTCGACTCCGCGACGACGCGCACCAGCTGACCCGCACCGGGGAGTTCCTTGCGACGCTGGCTTACGCCGCCCCGGAACAGCTTTCGGGGCAGCCGGTCGATCATCGAGCCGATCAATACGCACTCGGATGCACTCTGTTTGCCCTACTCACCGGCGAAGCGCCTTTTGCCGCAACCAATCCTGGTGCCGTAGTCGCCGCGCACCTGACCAGCCCGGTGCCGCAGGCGAGCCGAGTCGCGGCGCATCTTCCCAGCGCGATCGATGCGGTGATCGCCCGCGCGATGGCCAAGGATCCACGGGATCGGTTCGGTGATTGCACCGAGTTCGCCGAGGCGGCCTATGCGGCGGTGACCGGTGTCCGTCCGTCGAACGGACCGCGCAGTGTCGAGGTGATGTCGTCCGCGAGACCTGTGGCGTCGGTTGTGACTGCGACCTATGCGACGCCGCAAACGCCGGACATTTCGCCGGCCGCGCCGCAGTCTCCGCAGGCGCTGCCACAGCCTCCGCACACGATGCCGCAAACTCCGCGAGCCGCGACGCAGACTACGCATGCGTTGGCGCATACTCCGCCTCCGGCGCCGCAGACCGCACCGACGCTTCGGGCATACACAGCGCCGCATCCTGATGTGCCGCAAGGGCACCTCGCACCCCAGTCGCCCGCGGCAGACCCGCCGTCGTCTGGTGGGCAGCATGAGCGGGACCGGCAGCGGCGAACGGTGTCCTCGCGTTGGCGTGCGCTGGCCGTAGCGCTGTTGATGCTGGCCGTAGTCGCCATCGTCGGCGTGGCCGGCGCCGCGGCCGTCTACTGGAAGTACGTGCGCCCGCACCGGTTGCCCGCGCCGCCGGTGTGGGGTGCCGAGCAGTCCATCGTGCAGGCATTCCCCCAGCTGATACCGCCGAACCCGAATGGAACGGCCTGGCGGGGTGCGCGCTGTTCCGCGGTGGCAGTGCCCACTGCCGAACCGGGTGATCCGGTCCCGCTGCGGCAGATCACCTGCACCCACCAGGACGGACTGATCGTGTGGTTCTCCGAATACGCGAGCGGCGATGCGGTCGGCGCCTACCTCGCCGCCAAGACGACGCAGGTCGGTGCGCGGCCGATCGAGGACCACGCCAGTGTGCTGGTGTTCCGGCCGCTCGATGCCGCGGCACCGTTCACCTTGGCCGCGCGGGCGCGCGGCACGAGGTTTCCCGACACGGTGTCGGTGGAGGTCTCCTGGCCGAACCACACCTTCGAGCAGGCCAGCGAACAGTGGTGGGAGCGGGCGCCGTTCTGACGGCCGTCGCGGCTCGCCGACACGGCTGGCGGTCACGCGCGATCATCGACGAACGGCGTTAGCCTGGTTTATGGACGCTGTCACGGTTGTCCCCACCCCCGGCAATGAGCCGGTGCATTCCTACGCACCGGGTAGTCGTGAGCGGGAGTCGCTGGTTGCCGAACTCGCCGAGATCTCCGCGGACTCCGTGGATGTGCCGCTGGTGATCGGGGGTAAACATCGGCCTGGCATCGGGCAGCGGCACCCGATCGTCGCGCCGCATCGACACCGCCAGGTGCTGGGGACCTATACCGATACCACTCACTCCGAAGCGCGCGGTGCGATCGAAGCGGCAATGGCCGCCGCGCCCGGCTGGCGCAGGTTGCCGTTCGACGAGCGGGCCGCCATCTTCCTGCGAGCCGCCGATCTGCTTGCGGGGCCGTGGCGGGAAACCATCGCCGCAGCGACCATGCTCGGTCAGTCGAAGACGGTCCAGCAGGCCGAGATCGACGCGCCGTGCGAACTGGTCGACTTCTGGCGGTTCAATGTGGCATTCGCGCGCGGGATTCTGCAGCAGCAGCCGGAGTCGAGTGCGGGGGTGTGGAATCGGCTCGACTACCGGCCGCTGGAAGGTTTCGTCTACGCGATAACCCCGTTCAATTTCACCGCGATCGCCGGGAATCTGCCGACCGCACCCGCGCTGATGGGCAATACCGTGGTGTGGAAACCGTCGTCGGCGCAGACACTGTCGGCGTTCTACACGATGCGGCTGCTCGAGGCGGCGGGCCTGCCGCCCGGGGTGATCAATATGGTGACCGGCAGCGGCGTCGAGATCTCCGAAGTGGCGCTGGCCGATCCGCGGCTGGCCGGCATCCACTTCACCGGATCCACCAATACCTTTCAGCACCTGTGGGGACAGGTGGGCGCCAATATCGGCCGTTACCACGGGTATCCGCGGCTGGTCGGTGAGACCGGCGGCAAGGACTTCATCGTCGCGCACCCGTCTGCCGATCCGGAGGCATTGCGCACCGCGCTGATTCGAGGTGCCTACGAGTATCAGGGACAGAAGTGTTCGGCCGCCTCACGCGCGTATATCGCCCGATCCGTGTGGCGCGTGATGGGTGACGACTTCCTGACGCTGACCAGGGAACTGACCTACGGCGATGTGACCGACCTGTCGAACTTCGGTGGCGCGCTGATCGATCGACGCGCCTATGACAAGAACGTGGCCGCCATCGAGCGAGCACGGGCGGCAGGGATCGCCATCCCGGCGGGCGGTGCATACGACGACAGCGAAGGGTGGTTCGTGCGGCCGACGGTGCTGCTGGTGGACGATCCGCGCGACGAGTCGTTCGCCACCGAATATTTCGGGCCGATCCTGTCGGTGCATGTCTACGACGACACCGAACCCGGGGCTTATCCGGCCATCCTCGCCGAGGTGGAATCGGCGGCGCCGTACGCGCTGACCGGTGCGGTGTTCGCCCAGGACCGGCACGCCATCGAACAGGCCTCCGCCGCACTTCGATTCGCGGCGGGCAATTTCTATGTCAATGACAAGCCCACGGGTGCGGTGGTCGGCCAGCAGCCCTTCGGTGGCGCCCGCGCCTCCGGCACCGACGACAAGGCCGGGTCGCCACTGAACCTGCTGCGGTGGGTGTCGCCGCGCACCATCAAGGAGACCTTCGTGCCGCCGACGGACTATCGGTACCCGCACATGGAGGAGGCGTAGCGTGATGAATCCGCTGCGGGAGATCGGTCGATCAGAGCAGCGGCTTACCGAGACGATGCCGCCTGCGCATGTCATAGAGAAAGGCATTCATCGGAAAGAGCCTGGCCTGCTTCGGAAGTCGGCCGTGTACGGCCCCGATGGCGCGCAGCAGCACGACCGCGAGCCGGTTGTGCCGTGCGGTCCAGGTCATGCGCATCTGGTCGCGCAGCTGCGGTGGCAGTAGGGCGGTGACCACGAACCGCTGGAACGGTGCGAAAACCCGCAGCGGCCGGGGGGTCATCTTCAGGTCGATGAGATGGTCGAAATAGGCGCGGGTGCGTGCGTCGATGGTCTTGGTTGCCAGATTGGTGTTCCAATACTCCGCGAACGCCTTTCGGTCGGCGGGCCACATCTCTCTGCGCATCTGCAGCGTGGTGCCGAACCGGGCGGCGTACTGATAGAACACCTCCGCGGTGTCCTCGTCCATCGGGCCGTGCAGTCGTTCCTCGAGATCGACGACGCCCCAGTAGAGGCAGGCGGCCACCCACAGCTGCAGTTTCGGGTCGAAGGCGTTGTATTCGACCGCCGCGCCCGGCTCGGAGTGGATCGGGCGGTGCGACTGGTTGACGGCCTCTCGATAAACCGCGCGGTCCTCCTCGGTACCCATCATCGCGACCGCCAGATAGGTGAGCGTGGTGCGCAGTCGCTTCCACGGGTGCAGATCGACCCGGCCGGTCTCGACCGTGCTGTCCATGACGCCGTAGGCGACGGGCTTCAGGCTCAGCTGCATGATGACGTTGGCGGTGCCCCCGAGAAAGGCCGCGACGCCGCTCCACATCTCGTCGATGGCGAAGTCGTCGGCCGTGCCGTAGCGGCAGCGCAGGGCCGGTTCGGGCGTCGTTGCGGGAAGGGGCGCGGTCATCGTTGGCCTCGTCTTTCCTGATCGCGTGCGATGGTTGAACGGTGAGAGCTTTGAGTGCTCACCTTCTCATCGACTCGTGGAGAGTGTCAATCGGTAGTCCGGGTGGTCTCATACCAGTGGTGTGCCTCGGCGCATCCGTCTGCGCAGGTCGTAGAGGTAGATGTTCAGTGGGAACAGCCGTGCTGACTTCGGCAGTCGGGTCTGTACCGCCGAGATCCCCCGCAGCAACCGGTCGAATCGGCGCTGATCACGGTCGGACCAGGTCAGATGCATCTCGTCGCGCAGGTGCTGCGGTAGCAGGCCCGCGACGACGAAGCGCTGCAGTCCGGCGAAGCTGCGCTGAACCGGTCGCGGCATCATCTTCAGATCGATCAGGTCGTTGAAATAGTCGCGCAGCTCGGGCTCGATCGAGCGGGTGGCCAGGTTCTCGTCCCAGTACTTCTGGAACGCCGCGCGGTTGGCCGGCCACATTTCCGGCCGCAGCTGCAGCGTGGTGCCCAGTCGGGCGCAGTATTGATAGAACGCCTCGGCGGTGTCGGGATCCATCGGCCCGCGCATGCGCGTGTAGAGATCGTCGATGCCCCAGTAGAGGCTGGCGGCCACCCAGAGTTGCAGCGTCGGGTCGAAGGCGTTGTATGCCACCGGGCTCGACGCGCCCGACCGGACCGGTCGATGCGATTCGTCGATTGCGGCCCGATAGCGTGCGCGTTCCTCGTCGGTGCCCATGAGTGCGACTGCGAGATAGCTCAGGGTGGTGCGCAGGCGTTTGATCGGGTGCAGCGTGACCTTGCCGCTGTCGACCGTGCTCTCCAGTACGCCGCGCCCGACGGGGCGCAGGCTCAGCTGCATGATCACGTTGGCGGTGCCGCCGAGAAAGGCGGCGATGCCGTCCAGGTGTGCGCCGATGGTCTTTGGAGTGAATGGCGGAACCGACGATCGGGCGCGGTCCGGGTCCGACCCGTGGCCGTCGTTGCGCAAGGGGGCGGTCATTGTTGACCTCGTCTTTCTGTGTCCATCCGCACTGCTGCGAGCGAACTTATGAAAAGATTTGTCTTAAACCTTCTCTTTGCCTCGACGTAGTGTCGATCACTGCCCGCGCGCGATGACGAGTTAGTACCCAATCGCCGATGATGGCATGCAATGCTGTTGGTGTCATCGTTTCACCGACGTGGATAGGGGTGGGGACATGGCGAGGCTGACCAGACTGTTGGCGTTGGTGCGCAGTACCGGCCCCGAGGACCGCAATCAAGCGCGGGTGCTCGACGCCGCCCTGCTGGCATTCCTTGATTTCGGCATCAAGCGCACCAGCATGGTCGAGGTGGCCCGGCGCTGTGGGCTCTCGCTCGCCACCCTCTATCGGCGTTTTGCCAGCAAGTCCGATCTCATCCAGGCGGTCGGGTTGCGTCAAGCGCGTCAGTTCATCGACGAGGTGGACGCCACCCTGCAGCGGCAGGTCGATCGCGACGCGAGCGCCGAGGATCAGATCGTCGAGCTGTTCGTCGCCTTCCTGAACGGGTTGCGCGGCAACAAATTACTGGACCGGCTGCTGAAGACCGAGCCGGAGATCGTGCTGCCGTACCTCACGGTCAAGGGTGCTCCGGTCATCGAAATGGGTCGCGACTATCTCGCCGAATTCATCACCCGGCTCCAGGGCGAAGGCAAGCTGCCCGACTATGACCCGGAGCCGCTCGCCGAAATGATTGCGCGGACGGCGGTTTCGCTGGCGCTCACGCCGCAGACGGTCATTCCGCTGGGTGACGATGTGGCGGCGCGGAAGTTCGCGCGCGACCACGTCGTCGTCTCGTTCCGTGTCACCTGATGGCACTGTGGGACGCAGTCCGCCGACAGCCGCGCCGGGCCGAGCGAAGGTGAGGCAGCCGCCTTAATGGCACTGTGGGACGTAGTCCGACCGCAGTCCGCGCCGGGTCGAGCGAATGCGAGGCAGCCGCCTAATAGGCACTGTCGGACGTAGTCCGACCGCAGTCCGCGCCGGGCCGAGCGAATGCGAGGCAGCCGCCTAGATCGTCCGGCCACCCGGGACTCAGGCCAGGCGCAGGCCGAGCCGTCGCCGGATGCGCATGTCCCATAGGAAGGCGTTGACCGGAAAAGTCTTGATCTGCTTCGGCATTCGGCCTTCGATGGCGCCGACCGTGTGCAGCAGCCTGGCCAGCGCTATGTCGTCGCGCGCACTCCAGGTCATACCCATTTCGGCGCGCAGATGTGGGGGTAGTAGTCCGGTGGTCACCCAGCGGTGCAATCGGCCGAAGGTCAGCTGCACCGGGCGCGGGAACATCTTCAGATCGACGATCTCCCAGAAGTATTCGCGGATCGGGGGATCGATGGTCGTCTTCGCCAGGTTCTCGGTCCAGTAGGAATCGAACGCGGACCGGTCGGCGGGCCACAGGTCCGAACTCATCTGCAACGTGCTGCCCAGTCGTTCGGCGTGCCGATAGAACGCATCGGCGACGGTGTCCTCCATCGGGCCGTGCATGCGCTCGTAGAGGTCGCGAGCCCCCCAGTACAGGCAAGCGGCCACCCACAACTGCAGTTTCGGGTCGAAGGCGTTGTACTTCACCGGGCTGTTCGCGGTCGAGCGCACCGGTTTGTGCGAGCGGTTGATGGCGTCGCGATAGGCCGCGCGCTCGTCGTCATCGCCGAGCATGGCGACGGCGAGGTAGGTGAGCGTGGTTCTGGTCCGTTTGATCGGGTGCAGCATGATCTTGCCGCTGTCGACGGTGCTCTCGACTACGCCATAGCCGACCGGTCGCGTGCTGAGCTGCATGATGACGTTCGCGGCGGCGCCGAAGAACGCGGCGGACCCGTCGAGATACTGCCCGACGTCGAACTCCTCGGGCGGCGTCGACGGGTGGGTGGGTGCGCCAAGCGGGCTGGTCATCATCGACCCCGTTCTCGTTGCTGAGAAGGATATGGATCAACGTTCTCACTGTCTCATGGGCGTGTCAACAACCGCGCACAGGTTCATCGAGCTGTGATCGGCACGGCCACGCCGGGCGGTGCGACAGGTTCGTGCGCCGCCGAAGTAGCGTGAGCGAATGTCGTTCGGTGCGCCCCTGCTGCTTCGGTCCCTGAATCCGCTCGCGGTCGCCGCCGGGGAGGACATCCCCGATGCGGTCACCATCGACGGCGTGACGCTGTCACGCAGCGACCTACTCGGTGCGGCGACCTCGGTGGCCGAACGTATCGCCCGTGCGGAGCGAGTCGCGGTGCTGGCCAAGCCGACTGTTGGCACCGTGCTGGCGGTGGTCGGCTGCCTCATCGCCGGGGTCACCGTCGTTCCGGTGCCACCGGACGCCGGGATCGCCGAGCTCGAGCACATGCTGAACGATTCGGGAGCCCAGGCGTGGCTGGGGGAGGCGCCTGCCGGGACGATGCTGCCGGTGGTCCCGGTCCGCGTCCATGCCCGCTCATGGCACACCTACCCCGAACCCGATCCTGCCGCAGCGGCATTCGTGCTCTACACCTCAGGGACCACCGGCCTCCCCAAGGGCGTTGTGCTCAGCCGCGCCGCCATTGCGGCCGGGCTCGATGCCCTCGCCGACGCCTGGGCGTGGACCGCGAACGACATTCTGGTGCACGGGCTTCCGCTGTTCCACGTGCACGGACTGATACTCGGGGTGCTGGGCCCACTGCGCGTGGGCAGCCCGCTGATCCACACCGGCAAGCCGACCCCGCAGGCATACGCGGACGCGCCGGGCACGCTGTACTTCGGTGTACCGACGGTGTGGTCGCGCATCGCCGAGGATCCTGATGCCGCACGGCAATTGGCGAAGGCACGCCTGCTCGTCTCCGGCAGTGCGCCATTGCCGGTGCCGGTGTTCGAGCGGCTGCGCGAGCTCGCCGGCCACGCACCGATCGAACGGTACGGCATGAGCGAAACAATGATCACGCTGTCCACGCGGGCCGACGGCGAGCGCCGACCCGGTTGGGTCGGCGTCCCGGTCGCGGGCGTGCGAACCCGGATCCGTGACGAATCGGGTGTGCCCGTCCCGCACGACGGCGAAAGCATCGGCGGGCTCCAGGTGCAGGGGCCGATGGTCTTCGACGGCTACCTCGACCGGCCCGAGGCGACCGCCGAATGCTGGACCGACGACGGCTGGTTCAAGACCGGCGACGTCGCGGCCATCGACGCCGACGGCTTTCACCGCATCGTCGGCCGGGAATCGGTCGACCTCATCAAGTCCGGCGGCTACCGCATCGGCGCGGGCGAAGTGGAGACCGCGCTGCTCGGGCATCCCGAGGTCGCAGAGGCCGCCGTCGTCGGACTCCCCGACGCGGACCTCGGTCAGCGCATCGTCGCCTATGTCGTACTGCGCAGCGCGGCAACGGATTCCATCGAGAAAGCGCTCATCGAGCACGTTGCCGAGCAGCTTTCGGTGCACAAGCGGCCACGCGAGGTCCGGGTGGTGGCGGCGCTCCCGCGCAATGCCATGGGCAAGGTGCAGAAGAAACTGCTCGGGTGAGCGCCGTCGACGCCTCAGGCCAATCGGGCGTCCGACGACCCGGGGGTGCGGCCGCACAGCGCGACCATGGTGCGGATCAGGTGCGGCTGATCGGCGAACCCGGTCTGCACGGCCACCTCGGCGGCCGGGCGGAAGGGCAGTTGTAGTCCGGCCTCGCGCAGCCGATGCCAGCGCCGCAGTGCGGTCAGCGGTCCGCCGATCGTTTGGACCGACAGCTGCCGCAGGCGTCGGGCCGACAGACCCACACTTGCGGACATGCTCGCGATATCGGTGTCGTCGTCGAGCAGATCCAGCGGGTGAACCGGGGCATTTCGGTATTGACCTCTACTTAGGTCGAGGTCTTACAGTCGCGGCATGACCGCAACTCTGACGCCCGAACAGCTCGAATACCTGAACACGCAGCGGCTCGGCCGCTTGGCGACGGTACGTCCGGATGGATCGCCGCAGAACAGCCCCGTCGGCTTCCGCTATAACGCCGAACTCGGCACGATCGACATCGGCGGCTGGAATATGGGCGCCTCGAAGAAGTTTCGCAACCTCGCCGACAACGATCGGGTGGCCTTCGTGGTCGACGATGTCGTCTCGGTGCAGCCCTGGCGGGTGCGGTGCCTCGAAATCCGCGGCACCGCAGAGGCTCTGACCGGTGTGCAGTCCTACATCGACGGTGAAATCGGCGAGTTGATACGAATCCACCCGCACCGAATCATTGCCTTCGGGCTCGTCGAAAGCAACTGAACGCTGTCGGTGTCGAGGGCAGTGAGATGGTGGCTCCGAGCCGCAGTGTCGGCCACCATTTCACTACCCTCGCTGCTGGCGCGGGGTCAGTCGTTGGCGTGCAGGGCGGCGTTGAGCTCGATGCCGGTTCCCTTGCGTGGCACCACTTCGACGGCACCGGTCAGGGAGTTGCGGCGGAAGAGGAGGTTGTTCTGGCCTGCCAGCTCCGAAGCCTTGACGACGGTGCCGTCGGGGGTGGCGACCTTGGTGCCCGCGGTGAGGTACAGGCCCGCTTCCAGCACGCAGTCGTCACCGAGCGGGATGCCGAGGCCGGCGTTCGCGCCGAGCAGCGAACGCTCGCCGACGGAGATGACAGTGGTGCCGCCGCCGGAGAGGGTGCCCATGATGGAGGCGCCGCCGCCGACGTCGGAGCCGTCGCCGACGACAACGCCCGCGGAAATGCGACCCTCGACCATCGAGGTGCCGAGGGTGCCCGCGTTGAAGTTCACGAAGCCCTCGTGCATGACGGTGGTGCCCGAGGCCAGATGCGCGCCGAGGCGGACCCGGTCGGCGTCGCCGATGCGGACGCCGGAGGGGAGCACGTAATCCACCATCCGCGGGAACTTGTCCACGCTGTAGACGGTGACGGGCCCGCGGGCGCGCAGCTTGGCGCGGGTCAGCTCGAAGCCCTCCACCGCCGCGGGGCCGTGGTTGGTCCACACCACATTGCTGAGCAGGCCGAACTGGCCGTCCAGGTTCAGCCCATGCGGGTGAACCAGGCGGTGCGAGAGCAGGTGCAGGCGCAGGTAGACGTCGTGCGCGTCGACCGGGGCTGCGGCGAGATCGGCGATGGTGGTCTGGACCGCGATCACCTCGACGCCGCGGGCATCGTCGAAGCCGACGAGCGCCGCGAGCTCATCGGGAGCCTGGTCCAGCCGCTTGGTGCTGGTCTCGGCGAACTCGCCCAGTTGCGGGTTCGGGTACCAGGTGTCCAGGACGGTTCCGTCCGCGGTCACATTGGCGATGCCGACTGCTGTTGCTCCCTGAATGCTCACGTCAAGAGAGAATACCGACCGCGGTCCTGCGGCCGGACCGCACGTCTGTGACGTCGAGCGCACGGTACGGTCCGGCTATCGGAGTGGACCGGCCGGCGGGCGTTCGCCGCGGCGAGCCGGGCGCGCGGTCGAGGGCCGGGTGCCCGTCCTCCGTGCCGATCGCGATGGGCACGGACCTAGGCTGAGGCGGTGACCCTCGATCTGCGCGCCGACCCGATCCAGCTCACCGCCGCCCTCGTCGATATCGAGAGTGTGTCCCGCGACGAGGCGAGGATCGCCGATATCGTCGAAGGGGCGCTGCGCGAGCAGACCGTGGGATTCGAGGTGCTCCGGCACGGCAACGTGGTGCTCGCCCGCACCGATCGTGGCCTGCCGACCAGAGTGATCCTGGCCGGGCACCTGGACACCGTGCCCATCGCCGACAACGTGCCGAGCCGATTCGAGGTGAACGAGGCAGGGGAGCAGGTGCTCCACGGCTGCGGCACCGTCGACATGAAGTCCGGTGACGCGGTGTTCCTACACCTGGCGGCCACCGTCGCCGAACCGGTGCACGACCTGACCCTGATCTTCTACGACTGCGAGGAGATCGCGGCCGAATTCAACGGGCTCGGTCGCATCGAACGCGAGCTCCCGCACTGGCTCGACGGCGATATGGCGATTCTCGGCGAACCTTCCGGCGGCTGGATCGAGGCGGGTTGCCAAGGCACGCTGCGTGTTCGGCTCACCACGGCGGGCGTGCGGGCACATTCGGCGCGAGCGTGGCTCGGCGACAACGCCATTCATCGCCTCGCACCGGTTCTCCAGTGCCTCGCCGACTACAAAGCACGCGAGGTCGATATCGACGGCTGCGTCTACCGCGAGGGCCTGTCCGCGGTGCGCGTCGGCGGCGGTGTCGCGGGCAATGTCGTCCCCGATGCCGCCGAGGTGGATGTGAACTTTCGCTTCGCCCCCGACCGTTCGGTCGAGCAGGCCGTCGACCATGTCCGCGAGGTCTTCGCCGGGCTCGATCTGGCCTTCGAGGTGACCGATTCCGCGGCCGGCGCACTGCCCGGCCTCACCGCCCCCGCGTCCGTGGACCTCATCGCCTCGGTGAACTCCCATGGTGGCGGCGGCGTGCGCGCCAAATACGGCTGGACCGACGTCTCCCGCTTCGCCGCCCGCGGCATCCCCGCCGTGAACTTCGGCCCCGGCGATCCGAACCTTGCCCACAAGCGCGACGAACACGTCCCCGTCGCGCAGATCACGGCGGTCGCCGCCATGCTGCGCAGCTATCTGACCGGCGCAGTCTGATCGAGATTCGGCACGGGACGGCGGTGCAACCCTGTGCTGCGCCCCGGCCCGGTACCGTGGGCGCCATGTCCACCGAAGCCGCCGATAACGAGGTCGTAAGCACGCCGAAGTCGACACCCAAGTACCGCGGACCGATCATGTTCCGCCGCGATCGCAAACCGGGCGGCACCGCCGATCAGAATCTGCTGGATCGACACGGGCCGAGCGACTGGGTGCACACCGACCCGTGGCGGGTGCTGCGCATCCAAGCCGAATTCGTCGAGGGCTTCGGCGCCCTGGCCGAGGTGCCGCGCGCGGTGACGGTTTTCGGTTCCGCGCGCACCCATGCCGACCACCCGGAGTACAAGGCCGCACGCGCCATCGGCAGCGCGCTCGCGCAGTCCGGTTTCGCGGTGATCACCGGCGGCGGACCCGGCGCCATGGAGGCGGCCAATCGCGGCGCATCGGAGGCAGGCGGATATTCGATCGGCCTCGGTATCGAGCTGCCGTTCGAGCAGAGCCTCAACGAGTGGGTCGACCTGGGGATCAACTTCCGGTACTTCTTCGCCCGCAAGACCATGTTCGTGAAGTACTCGCAGGCCTTCGTTTGCCTGCCCGGCGGATTCGGCACTCTCGACGAGCTGTTCGAGGCGCTCACCCTGGTGCAGACCCGCAAGATCACCCGCTTCCCGATCATCCTGTTCGGCACCAAATACTGGGCGGGGCTCGTGGATTGGCTGCACGATTCCCTAGGGGGCTCCGGCAAGATATCGCCGGGTGATCTCGGGCTGCTCCATGTCACCGACAACGTCGACGAGGTCTGTGAGATCGTCCTCGCCGCGGCCGAGAACGGTGGGAGCCTGGATGCGGTCGGGACGGAGGATCAGTGGTGAGCGCGGCTGCGGGGTACTCTGTCTGTGTCTACTGCTCGGCCAGCACTGCCGACCCGGCCCACATCGGGCTCGCCGCCCGGGTTGGTACCGAAATCGCCAGGCGCGGTTGGCAATTGGTTTCCGGTGGTGGGCACGTCTCGATGATGGGCGCGGTCGCTACCGCGGCGCGCGCCGGTGGCGCGAATACGGTCGGCGTGATCCCGAAGCACCTGGTGCACAAGGAAGTCGCCGATGTCGACGCCGACGAACTCGTTGTCACCGACACCATGCGTCAGCGTAAGCAGGTCATGGAGGATCGCGCCGATGCGTTCCTCACGCTGCCCGGCGGTATCGGCACGCTGGAGGAATTCTTCGAGACCTGGACCGGTGGCTATCTCGGGCAGCACGACAAGCCCGTGGTCATTCTCGACCAGGACGGCTTCTACACGGGTCTGTTCCGCTGGCTCGACGAGCTCTACGACCGAAAGTTTGTGTCCCAGTTCGCCAGGGACCGCATCACCGTGGCCACCGATCTGCGGTCGGCCTTCGCAGCGCTGGAACCCCTTGCGGCACTGGAGGACAGTGCCACCCCGGACAAGGAGAATTGACGCGTGAGCACCGACGCTCGCCCGACCGTCAGCTTGCTCGATGTGGCGAAACGACTGCCGGGCATGGCGGTCGACGCTCCCTCCATGCTTCGGGGCGCGATGAGCATGCTGGTCCGACCCGGCGACAGATCCTCGGTCGGGCTGTACTTCCAGCGCAACGCGCACCGTCATCCGGACCGCCCTTTCCTGCGGTTCGAGGGCAAGACCTTCAGTTACCGCGACGCCAACGCACAGGTGAACAGATACGCGAATGTGCTCGCCCAGCGCGGTGTTCGGCGCGGCGACGTGGTCGGCGTGCTGATGACCAACCGGCCGGAAACGCTGTTCGTGGTGCTGGCGACGGTGAAGCTGGGCGCGACCGTCGGACTGCTCAACCATCATCAGCGCGACACGGTGCTCGCCCACAGTTTCGGCCTGCTCGACAGCGTGCTGAATGTCGTCGGCGCGGAATGCGCAGCGGCGTTGGACTCGCTGCCGGGGCCACTCGCCAATGTGCTCGACGCGCAAGAACTGCACGCCGCCGCCGAGTCGGCCGACGCCACCGATCCGCCCAGCTGCGCGCAGATCACCGCGAAGGAGCGGGCTTTCCTGATCTTCACCTCCGGCACCACCGGGTTGCCGAAGGCCAGTGTGATGACACACCTGCGCTGGACCAAGAGCATGGCCGGACTCGGCGGGCTCGGAATTCGCCTGCGCAGCACCGACACTCTGTACTGCTGCCTGCCGCTGTACCACAACAACGCGCTGACCGTCGCGTTGTCGTCGGTGCTGGCCGCGGGGGGCACGTTCGCGCTCGGCAGGAAGTTCTCCGTGTCCGGGTTCTGGGACGAGATCATCCGGGAGAAGGCCACCGCGTTCATCTACATCGGTGAGCTGTGCCGGTATTTGCTCAACCAACCCGCGAAGCCGGTCGAGCACCGCCACAAGATCCGGCTCGCCGTCGGCAACGGGCTGCGGCCGGAGCTGTGGGACGAATTCAAGAAGCGTTTCGGCATCGACAGGATTGTCGAATTCTACGGCGCGAGCGAGGTGAACATCGCCTTCGTCAATGCGTTCGGAGTGGACCGGACCGCAGGCTTCGGGCCACTGCCGTACGCGATCGTCGAATACGACGACACCACCGGAAAAGCCGAGCGCGGCAAGAACGGACGGCTGCGGCGCGTCCCCTCGGGCGGGGTCGGACTGCTGCTCGCCAAGGTCACCAGCCGCTCGCCCGCCGACGGTTATACCGACAAGGCCGCCTCCGAGGCCAAGCTGGTCCGCGACGGCTTCAAGGACGGCGACGTCTGGTTCGACACCGGCGACCTGGTCCGCGATCAGGGTATGCATCACATCGCGTTTGTCGACCGGCTCGGCGACACCTTCCGCTGGAAGGGCGAGAACGTCGCGACCACCGAGGTCGAAGGGGCCCTTGCCGCGACCGCCGCGATCTCGCAGGCCGTTGTCTACGGCGTAGATATTCCGGGCGCCGACGGCAAAGCGGGCATGGGTGCGGTGACGCTGTACCCCGACGCCGAATTCGACGGGCCTGCGCTCGCCGAGCAGGTCTACGCGCAGTTGCCCGGGTATGCCGTGCCACTGTTCATCCGGGTGGTGCCGGAGCTCGAGCAGACCTCCACCTTCAAGAGCCGCAAAGTGGACTTACGCAAGAAGGGCTACCAACCCGACGCCGACAGCACCCTGTACGTCCTGGCCGGTCGTGCCGAGGGCTACGTGCCCGCCTACGACGATTACGCCATCGACGTGGCCGCGGGGCGCGCACCGAAGTGAGCTGAACGCCACAACCGGTTTCGTCAGCACCGGGGTAACTCGTCGGGTACGCCCAAAACTGATCCGTACCCAACGCCGGACCTGAGTTCGACCTTTGTGATGCTCGAGTTGTACGGCCTCAATACGCGCCGGACGCGGGCTGTGCAACGGACAGTCAGGCGGACAGCGAGGTGGGTTAGCTACAGTCGGGGGCATGTTCAGCCCCGTAGCGCCGCTCCCGACTTTGTGCGGCAAGCCGGTGGCGACGGATCGCGCGCTCGTCATGGCGATCGTCAATCGCACGCCCGATTCCTTCTACGACAAGGGCGCAACCTTCACCGACGAGGCGGCCATGGACGCCGTCGCGCGTGCGGTCGACGAAGGTGCCGACCTCGTCGATATCGGCGGGGTCAAAGCGGGTCCAGGAACGCTGGTCGATGCGGCCGAGGAAGCCAGGCGAGTGGTCCCGTTCGTCGCGGCGATTCGGGCGAAGTACCCGGAATTGCTGATCAGCATCGACACCTGGCGGGCCGAGGTGGCCGCCGAGGCGGTCGGCGAGGGCGCTGATCTGATCAACGACACCTGGTCGGGCGCCGACCCGGATCTGGTACGGATCGCGGCGGAATTGGGTGTCGGCATCGTGTGCAGCCACACCGGTGGCGCGATTCCGCGGACCAGGCCGCATCGGGTCCGCTACGCCGATGTGGTGCCCGAAGTGACCGATACCGTGGTCGCGGCCGCAGAGAATGCGGTTGCGGCGGGGGTGCGCAAGGATTCGATTCTGATCGATCCGACCCACGATTTCGGCAAGAACACTTACCACGGGCTCGAGTTATTGCGGGGAATAGACATTCTTGTAAATACCGGATGGCCAGTCTTGATGGCGCTCAGCAACAAGGATTTTATCGGGGAGACTCTAGGTGTCGGTCTTTCCGAACGGTTGGAGGGCACATTGGCGGCAACAGCATGGTCGGCAGCGGCAGGCGCCCGAGTCTTCCGAGTACACGAGGTTGCCGAAACCCGGCGCGTCGTGGACATGATCGCCGCGATTCAGGGCATCCGGCCCCCCGCACGAACCCTGCGAGGTCTGGTATGAAAATCCAACACCGCGAGCCCGCATGGGCGACGACCAATACCTGGGATACACCCGAGTGGACGGTGGACGAACTCGTCGCCGCCAAGAACGGGCGCACCGTTTCCGTGGTGCTGCCCGCGCTGAACGAAGAACGCACCGTCGCCGACGTGGTGGCCAGTATCCGGCCCCTGCTCGGCACGCTGGTGGACGAACTGGTGGTGCTCGATTCCGGGTCGACCGACGCGACCGCCGAACGTGCACGCGCCGCGGGCGCCGATGTGATCAGCCGCGAAGAGGCCGTTCCCGAACTCGATCCGCTGCCGGGCAAGGGCGAGGTGCTGTGGCGCTCGCTGGCGGTGACCAGCGGTGACCTGGTCGCCTTCGTCGACTCGGATCTGATCGACCCGGATCCGGCCTTCGTGCCGAAGTTGCTCGGCCCACTTTTGACGGTCGAGGACATGCATCTGGTCAAGGCCTACTACCGCAGGCCACTGCGCCAAGGCGCCGCAGTGGACGCGCACGGCGGCGGCCGGGTCACCGAACTCGTCGCCCGCCCACTGCTGGCCGCACTGCGCCCCGAGCTGTCGGATGTGCTGCAGCCGCTGGGCGGCGAATACGCGGGCACCCGGGAACTGCTGACATCGGTGCCGTTCGCCCCCGGCTACGGCGTCGAGATCGGGCTGCTGCTCGACACCTACGACCAGCTCGGCATGCCCGCGATCGGTCAGGTGAATCTTGGCGTGCGCACACACCGCAATCGCCCGCTCGCCGATCTCGGCGTAATGAGCCGCCAGATTCTCGGCACTGTGCTCGGCCGCAGCGGCGTGCAGGATTCCGGCGCAGCGCTCACCCAGTTCCCGCTGGTCGGTGACGCCTTCACCGCGCACAGCACCGAGGTGTCGCTGGCCGATCGCCCGCCTATGAACACGCTGCGCCCGGCTCGCGCGGCCGCCTGATCGATCGTCGGCTCGGCAAATCCTGTCGAGTTTGCTGCCGGATCGCTAGCCTGGGTCGCAGTCCGTACCGGGTCGGCGCGTTCGCAGCCGGGAGCGTGCTCAATGCCGTCATTGTGAACGCCGTGTACCACGCCACCCGCCGCCGCATTCGTGAGATCCCGCTGCGGATCGAACACCTGCTTTGAGCATGGACCCTGGCTCCGTAACCGTGCGACGGCAACGGCAACGGCAACGGCAACGGCAATGGCGGCGAGTGGCACATCAGCGGGAGTGCTATTCGGCGTGTGCCGCAGCCATGTGCCGCTCACCGAGTTCTGTTGTGCATCTGCCGAGTTCTATTGAACGTTCGCCGACCAGAGTTGTAGGAGAGTTGTGTCGGGGACGTGCTCCGGGAGTTGGCCTGTCCGAGGAGCTGTGCCTACCAGTGGATTACCGGGGGCAGTGCTGGGTGCGCCGGGGGCCGTACCCGGCTTGGTCTTCCGCAGCCTTGGTAGGCAGGCATGCGACTTCCAGCGTGAGGTCTGGCTGTGCATGCGTTTCGGGCAGTAAAGAGCACATAGAACTGGTCGACGTGAGAGATATGGTGGTTCCCGAATGCGATGCAACCGCCATTTCTCTGCGCTCGTTTGCTCTTTGCTTTCTCAGGACGCCGCCACAGCCAGCCGCCGGGCTGTCAGGTGCCGCCGCGCACCTGACAGTGGGGAAGCCGGGTGTCAGCGGGTAACCAGGCGGTTTCATCAATTCGACGGTAGTGAAATGGTGGCTCGAAGAGACCTCAGTACAACCATTTCACTACACTCGATACCTGAAGTGCTTGTGACGCAACCACAGCCAGTCCTCACGCTGGAGCTGTGTGCCTGCCTACCAAGGCTGCGGAAGATCAAGTCGGGTACGGCACCCAACGTGCCCAGCGCTGCTCGGGAAACCACTGGTAGGAGCGCCTATTGAGGAGTCTCTAGGCCTTGGCGTTCCCGAAGAGGTTTGCCATCCAGTGGATTACCTGGGCCGTGCTGGGCGCTTCAGTCCGGCTAACCGCTTTTACTGCTCCGCAGCTCAGGCATGAGGTGTTGGATTCCAGCATGGTCAACTGGCTGTGATTGCGCTGTCGGGCTTTCAGGTCAACCGCATAGAAATGGTTGCTGGCGGCTGTTTGTCGACCATTCCCATGCGCTCGGCTGAACGGTGGTCAGTGGTGGATGGGGCCGGCGAGCTGGTCGAGGGGGCGTGCCGAGGTGCGCCCGCGTTCGGCGAGGATTTGGGCGGCGATGGAGATCGCTGTTTCGTCGGGGGTGCGGGCGTTGAGATCTAGGCCGAGTGGGCTTTTCAGTCGCGACAATTGGGTGTCGGTGACGCCTGCGGCGCGTAGTCGCTCGGCGCGCTCGGCGTGGGTGCGGCGCGAACCCAATGCACCGACGAAGGCGATATCGTCCATGTTCAGTGCGGCCGCGATCGCGGGCACATCGAACTTGGTGTCGTGGGTGAGGACGCAGACCACGGTGCGCCGGTCGATCCGCCCTGCCGCCCGCTGCGCCTCCAGATATCGGTGCGGCCAGTCGACGACCACTTCGTCGGCGGCGGGGAATCGCGCTGTGGTCGCGAAGGTTTCGCGGGCATCGACCACGGTGACCCGGTAGCCGAGCTGGCGACCGGTCCTGGCGAGTGCGCGCACGAAATCGTTGGCGCCCGCCAGAATCATGCGGGCCGGAACAACGAAGGTCTGCACGAAGACTCGGGGTCGCGGCGTCTGCGCCGTTTCGCGCTCCTGCGCGCCGACCACCCCGCTGCCTCCGGCGGTGAGCAGGGCCTGCGCGTCCTTATCCACGCCACGCCATGGCTCGGAATTGCCGGGCCGCAGGAGTTTCCACTCCGCGGCCGAGTCCAGCGTTGTCACAAGCGCCACTGGACTACCCGCGCCGATCTGTTGTCGCAACGCTTCCAGCACCGAAAGGCGATCGCTGTCGACCCGTTCGACGAAGACCTCGATCTCGCCGCCGCAGGTCAACCCCACCTCGAGACCGTCGCCGTCGGCGTAACCGAATCGGTCGCTCATCGCATGCCCGGTGGCGAGCACCTGCCGCGCCGACTCGACGACGGCAGATTCGATGCAGCCGCCCGACAGCGATCCGAATACCTCACCTGCCGCGGTGACCACCATGGCGGCCCCCGGGGCGCGCGGTGCGGCGCCGGTGGCATCCACGATCCGCGCCAGTGCCACCGGCCCACGACGGGTCAGCGTGATCAACTGCTGGAGCACGGTGCGCACGGAACCAGACTAGCTACGCAACGGCTACTCGTCGCGGCGCTCGGCCGTCCTCACTCGCAGGTCGGCTCGGCGTCGTCGGCGCCGGCTTCCTCGGCCAGGCGTGCCTGCAGGTCCGCCACGGTCAAGTGAGTACGCGGGGAGCGGGTCCGCAACAGGACAGCGGTCAGCATGATGAGCAGTCCGAGCGCGATGACGACAGCACCGACGATGAGCATGTTCATCGATGCCGCCGCGGGCGGCCGCTTGCTGTTATGGCACGGTGCATCCGCATCAGCCGAGCACCTCGCGGAGTTGGAAGCCGGGCGGGATGTCGTCGGTATGGAAGTAGGTCGCGAATACCTCCGCGGCGCGTTCGGCGGTGAAGACTTCGTCCGCATACAAGCGCAGGAAGTCGGTTCCGTCCGGGATGCAGACGGTCGGCTCGCTGTCGCGACTGCCGGGCAGGCCGATGATGAAGTGTTGCGGTACTCCATCGACGACTGTCCAGATCTCGATGACCAGCGCGTTCGTCGAGCCTGTGCACTGGACGGCGCTGGCGCCGCGCGCCGAGCCGACGGCCGTGGTGATGTCGGTGGCCGGAATCGGTGACGGCAGCCTGCTCATGTTCACCGAGTAGCGGTGGTAGCCGTCCAGCCTGCACAGCGGGCGGAGGAAATTGTCGACCGTCTCGTCGGGTCCGATGAACACCTTCAGCCGGTTGCTGTAAGTGACGCGGTGCGTGGCGACCGTCGGCTGTACTCGGGTCGTCGGGCCGGTCGCCACGAGCTCTGTCGGGGCCGCATCGGCCGGGGATGCGGTATGCGCTGTCATCGAACGTCGAACATTCACCAGGCCCACCTACCGCCGATTAGTTACCTTTCAGCTATTGAAGCATTGGTGTAGCAATTTCCGTAACGGGACACGCCCGTGGCGTGTGACACAGGGCCTTCGAGTTTGGGTCGACAGCGGATGGTCGAGACGTGCAACCGATCCCGACGCCGGGTCGACCTGTCGAGTCCGTGCCGGCTCGGCGGCACGACCCGCGCAGGTAGGCCGCCACGGGCCGGGCTCCGAACCGGCACATCATGTTCGACGACCACGAGCTGAATCGTGGTGTCCAGAAACGGGCTCGGCTACGACTCAGCGCCTGCTGCCGGGCAGTGTCGATCTCGGATCGTGGTCGTGCCGGTAGACGGGAGTGAGTAATTCGGCTTCCTGCGGTTCGCCGGTTGAGCGGTCGTAGCGCACCGCAACGAGCACCGAAAACAGGTGGGCGGCCGCACGTTCGTGCAGCGTGGCCAGGCGTGTGGCGAGCAGACGGATGGCGCCGAGTGAACCGGGTGGATGCAGGCCATCGATGATCAGCACGGTGCCACGACCGTCCGGGCGGGGCAGGCGCGCCAGGTAGGCGATGTCGTGTGGTTCGGGGCCGCCGGGCCGGTACACCCGCCGAGCCGCGCGATCCTCGATACCGCGGCGGGCGTCGCCTGCCCGAGCAACCGCGCGGCGCAGACGCGGATCGGCCGTGATCAATTGGCGCACACTGGGGGACAGCTCTGGACCGCCGAGCACGATCAGCCCGTCCCGGTTCAGATCGACGGGGCGGCCCGGGAGAAAGTGCTCGACCGCGGCAGCGAAACCGAGCTCGTGCAGCAGCTCGACAAGTCGCTGTGCCGCCGTGGGATCCGGTGCGCCGAGCACCCGGCCACTGCGAACCTCGGGGGCCAGCACGGTGATCGAGCCATGCCCGAAGAACAATCCCTCCGGCGCCGGACCCTGGGTGCTGACCTGATGAATGCGGGCGCGGGAAAGTCCCGCGGCCGCACCGATTCTGGCGAATGTCCAGCCTTCGGCATGGAGTTCCCTGATTACCGCGCGCCGAATCCGGGTGAGTTCGTTGATGGTCTGCTGGGCCGCCGCCACACCATCGGTGGCCGCTTTCAGTCGCTCGACCTTGTTTTCGATTGCGAAAACGCGCGCCACGTCATCGGCCGACATGTGCGAAGTCTAGACAGCTCGACAGGCCCCTGTGTCTAGTCCGCTTGACAGAACCTTGCCCGTTTCAATAATTCGGCGTCCCTTTTCAGGTCGCGTCGGTGTCGATCGGCGGACGTTCGTTGCGGTCCAACGGCTTTTCGAGCTTCGGCATCGGGTAATCCGGCATCCCACTCGCCGTGCCCAACAGGTCCTTCTGGTCCGGCACCGCGCTCGCCAAATTGCGCAGCAGCGAATCGTCGCCGTTGAGAAGGTGTTTGGTCACCATCGAGCGCGGCGACATCTGGCGCAACTCGTTCAGGTCGGCGAGCGGCTTGCGCAGCTCCTCGAATTCGGGCCCGAGCTCCTGCTGCAGTTGCTGCGTGGCGCCACTGGCATAGTCGCGCACCTGGCGCAGGCTACGCGTGGTCCAGCGAACCGCGCCGGGCAGTCGCTCCGGGCCGAGGATCACGAGGGCGGCGACGAGCAGGATGACCATCTCGCTCCAGCCGATGTTGCTGAACACAGATCCAGGCTACCCGGGGACCCTCGGCGCAGCTCAGTCGGATTCCAGCGTGACCGGCACGTCCACCTGCCTGCCGTCCCGGATCAACTGCACGTTCACCGTCTGGCCGATCTTGCTCGACTGCACCGCGACGACCAGCTCGTCCGGACCGGTCACCTCGCGGTCGCCGATCTTCACGATCACATCGCCCTCGACGATTCCGGCCTTCGCCGCAGGACCGTTGGGCGTGACGTCAGCGACAGCGGCGCCGCTCATCACCTCATTCGCCACCTGTTTGCTGCGGGCGCTGAGGCCGATCATCGGGTGGTGCATCTGGCCGTCACGGATGAGGGTCTGCGCGACCTCGGTGACCATGTCGACCGGAATGGCGAAGCCCAGACCGACCGAACCGCCGGTCTCGCTGCGGATCGCGGTGTTGATGCCGATGACCCGGCCCTGCAGGTCGACAAGCGCGCCACCGGAGTTGCCGGGGTTGATCGACGCGTCGGTCTGCACCGCATCGATCACGGCCTTGGTGTCGCTGCCCTCACCGGAGAGTGCGACCGGACGGTGTAGCGCACTGACGATGCCGTAGGTGACGGTCTTGCTGAGGCCGAGCGGCGAACCGATGGCCAGCACGTCGTCACCGACCTGGACGTCCTTGGACTTGCCCAATTGCGCCACCGTGAGATTTTTCACATCGACCTTCAGCACTGCCAGGTCGGTCTTCGGGTCGCGCCCGACAATATGTGCGGGGACCCGGGTGCCGTCGGAGAAGGTTACCTGGATGGCCGCCCGATTGGACTTGTCCTGGGCCGCCATCGAGATCACGTGGTTGTTCGTCGCGATATAGCCCGCGCCGTCGATCACCACTCCGGAGCCGGTCGCGCCGTTGTCGCCGACGGTGACGCGAATCGACACCACCGACGGCAGCACCGCATTGGCGACCTTGGCGATCTGACCGTGCGGCCGCTCGGTGTCATCGGTCTGCTCCAGCGCGACCTTGCGGGAGGTCAGCGGCGCTGCGGCCTCGGCGGTGAGCCTGCCGACCAGTCCACCGAGCACGCCGACCGCCAGCGCGACCACGGCGAGCAGCGCAAGCGCCTTCGGTGCGACGCGGGAACCGAACAGCACTTCGCGGGCGGAGAGCTTCTTCGCCTGCGGTAGTGGTGCGGGTTGCGGTGTCGGCAGGGCGGGCGCGCCGAGCCGGGCGCCGGTCGCCGGATCGCGCCATGGGTCGGCAGGGCCGGCGACAGGTGCGGTGGCGTCGGCCGCGTCGGGGTCACGCTGCAGGAGTTCGGTGGAGCCTTCCGGGCGTCCGAAGGCCTCGGACAGCACCGCGTCCGGCGGGCGGTTCTGCAGGTCGGGGCCCAGATGCGGTGCGGCAGAACCGGACTGCGGCGCGGTGTACTCGGCGAACGAGCCGGTCTGGCCCGAAGGGCGGCGGAAGGCACGCGCCGTGTGGGTGTCGACATGGGGGCGGTAGACCGGGCGCGGCCCGAGCACAGGCGCGTCCGACGGCCTCAGGTTCCCCCGGTTGGCCGCCGAATCCGGGGTGTCGGCCGATCCGGAGTTCGTCGATTCGGTGGTCACTCGCCAAACTCTACTTGCGCCACCAGGTTGTCCACCGGGTCGCGGTGAACGAATCTGTCAGAAAGCCGAAAACCGCCTCGTTGCGCGGGGTCCCGGTAGGGGGCCGCGTAGATCCGTTGGACGCGCCGCCGGGTAGTTCGGCCAGCGGAATACGGGTCAAGCTGTCGTGCAGGCCGGTGGGAATCGACACCTGACCGGCCCGGCGCAGCGCGATCCTGGCCTGCTGCTGCGCATCGACCTCCGCCGCGCATTCCGGGCAGAGAGAAAGATGCTGAGCAGCGCGCAGGTAGGCGTTCATCCGCAGCTCGCCGTCGACATACGCTGCGATCGCCTCACTCGCCAGATGCTCGGTGGGCTGAAAACGCTGCGGCCTGGCGTGCGCGCGCCCGGGCTCCTCGTGCGACGGACGACCTGACGTGCTGGAGTCGCCACTCATTCGGTGCTCACCCTTCCAACCGACATCATCCAGGACATGGGTGACGTCGGCACCCGACCGATCACCCTACGTTCGTGTCAGCGGCGAACCGCTCCTCAGTTCCATTATGCGCAAGGTAGTCACGCAGTGCCTGACGGCCACGGTGGATTCGACTGCGCACGGTGCCGAGTTTGACACCGAGGGTGGCGCCGATCTCCTCGTAGGACAGCCCTTCGATGTCACACAGCACCACCGCGGCACGGAACTCGGGAGCCAGCGAGTCGAGGGCGGACTGCAGGTCAGGGTCGAGCCGGGCATCGTGATAGGCCTGCTCGGGGCTCGGGCCATCAGCGGGCACCCGGTCGTAGTCCTCGGGCAGCGCCTCCATCCGGATCCGGTTGCGCCTGCGCACCATGTCCAGGAACAGGTTCGTGGTGATGCGATGCAACCAGCCCTCGAAGGTGCCCGGTTGGTAGTTCGACAGTGAACGGAACACCCGGATGAAGGTCTCCTGGGTGAGATCGTCGGCATCTTGGGCATCGCCGGACAGGCGGTAGGCCAGCCGGTATACCCGATCGGCATGTTCGCGGACCAGTTCGTCCCACGACGGCATAACCGATCTGTCACCGGTGGCATCGAACGCGGCAGTGCCGCTCAGTTCGTCTATCGACTCTGCTGCCGTCTCGAGCTCGATCGGCAGTGCTTGCTCTGGCAGGGTGGCGTATTCGCGCGCCGCATCGACCATGTGGATGGGGCTACCTCCTACTAGGGACCGCTGGCTCTGGAACTCGGCGCCGATCCGTATCTGCGGATCGTTGCTGACGGGTACAACAGACAACTGGTATGCCCTTGTTCCCGCGTCCCGGACCGGGCGGTCAGCTGGTCTTGCGTAGGGCTCACTCTCCTTTGTTCCGATATGCCACGGATATGGAGACCCTGAGGGACACCTGAGAATCTGCCGGGAGCGGCAATCCTTAATCGGTTATCGCGTCGTACACCGCCGTTGTTGCCAGGTGTGCGGTACATAAGCCCGAAAGTGCGCAATTGCCCGCCGCGGTGTGGCGGCAAGATTCGACGCACGCCGTTGTGTGCTGGAAACGCGGACATACGTACTCGCGAGATAGCCTGCTTAGGTGGCATCGAATCTGGAGCGAAATCTCTCCTACGTGGAGGAATCCGTCGTGGAAGACGAGATTCTCGTCAGTGCGCGCGAACGGGCCACCGAGCTCGGTGCTTCGCCGGTCGCACCGTCGGTGGGGGCGCTGCTGAGTATGTACGCGCAATTGCTCGGCGCGCGGACGGTCGTCGAGGTGGGCACCGGCGCGGGTATCAGTGGGTTGTGGCTGCTGGACGGTATGCGTGAGGACGGGACGCTGACCACCATCGATTCCGAGCCGGAACACCAGCGCGCCGCCAAGGAAGCGTTCCGGACGGCCGAGATCCTGCCCGCCCGCACCAGGCTCATCAACGGTCGTGCCCTCGATGTACTGCCTCGCCTCGCCGACGGCGCCTACGACCTGGTTTTCATCGACGCGGCCCCGCTCGAGCATCCGCAGTATGTCGCCCAGGCCGTGCGGTTGCTGCGCGCAGGCGGCGCCATTCTGCTACACAATGCGCTGCTGGGCGGTCGCGTTCCCGATGCCACCCACCGCGACCCCGCCACCCAGGCTGTGCGTGCCGCCACGCGGGCGATCGCCGAGGACCCCGAGCTCACCAGTGTGCTCATCCCGGTCGGCGACGGCCTGCTCTGTGCTTCACGCGGCTAGTTTCCGCGGGTTCGGCTAGCTGGCGGGGTCTGCTGCGGGTGCCCGCTGTATTGGTGGGCGAGGACCCGGGCGCGCGGCCAGTGGGCGGCGATCGCGGTGAGTTGGTCGACCTCGTCGAGTAGATCGCGGGCCGGGGGCAGGCGCAGCGCACCCACTCCGGCTGCGGAGACGCCACGTTGCTTCGCGGTGCACGCCATGGCGAGGCACACGGCAAGGTCGAAGGCCTCGCGTTCGGGACCGGGCGGCGTCCCGCCGGCCACGGCCGCCGCCAGCCGCGGCGGATTCGGCATCGCGTACTGCGCGAGGGTCCGCACACTGTCGCGGACCTCGATCACCGTGCGATGCACCAGGTATCGGCTGCGGCGGGCGACCGGGGGCGCGGGTACGTGATGGACGATCTCCGGGCACGCGGCCGTCAGATCCGACCACATCGGCAGCAGTCGTTTGCGCTTGCGCGACCAACTGTCCAGCGACAGCAATTCGACGAGCCTGGAGAGCCCGGGAATGGTCGCGATTACACAGAGCAGCAGCAACAGGATGGTGTCGTTGGTCCGTGCCGAATTGTGCACGGCGTGCGTCTGATGCCAATCGCTGGTGCTGTGGACCTGGAAGGCCGCGGACACCGTGAGCCACACCGCATCCGCGACCAGAATGAACAGCAATGCGCCGAGCATCAGGTACAGCGCGCTCTCCCGCCTGCGCAATGGCGTGCGTAATTCGGCGATGCCGAGACGCAGCACCGTGACCGTGGACCAGATCGGCACCGGCAGAACGAACAACCAGAAGGTGAGCGGAGCCCAGCCGGCCTGATCGTGCACGGGGATCCCCATGCTGCGTGCACTGGTGCCGCAGCTGAGCATGGCAATCGCGCATACCGTTGCCGTGGCATAGACGAGCCGGGGCCGGGAGGTGGTGTTGTGCAGCGCCTGCGCCAGCAGCATGGCGGTCGCCATGTTGTACATGCCCGCGATAGTGGCCAGTTGGTACAGCAATGCGCTGGCGAGAACGCCGTCGGACCAGGTCGTCAGTACATGCTGCACTACCGAAAGGCGCAGTGTGGTCGCGAGCGCGCTGAGAAAGACGATCCTGTTCAACCGACGGTCGGCGAGGGTCGAGCGGAACCAGAGCGTCCGAATGCCGAATGTCAGCCACGCATATCCGTCGACGACCGTGGGCAGCCAGTTCATCCCGGTCGTCGGCGTCAGTCGCGGAAGATCGCGCGAGCAAGGAACGACGTCGACCTGGCGCCGACGGTGTCGGACAGGATCAGCGAGGCGAACAATTCCGCCTGGCTTTCGTGAGCGTCGTCGTAATCGGTTCGCGCGAGCACCCGCAGCACGCTGTCGGCATCGATATCGGGGAACAACGTCTGCAAGGTACGGCTTTTCGATTGCGGTGAGACCAAGCCCGCGTGGTCGAGCAGCAGGTGAGCGATTTCGTGCAGCACGATGTGGTCGGCGTGATAGCCCGAGCTCGTCGCGTCGTAGGTGACGACGATGTTGTCCGCGCGTTCGAGAACGAGCCCGCACGGAAAGCTGCCGTCGGCCAGATCCGGCTGGGGGATGAGCACGATCGGCTTTCCCACTCGCTCGCAGACGTGTTCGATGAACGTCTCCAGTCGCCACGGGCGCGGTACCTGCAATGATGCGGCCAAGCGGTGCACCTGCTCACCCGCGTGATCGCGCCCGGCCCGCCTGATCATGCCCCCAATCCTCGGGCCTTCTGTGGCGGATGTCCAGCGGCGTCGCAATGAGATTCGGCCGTCTGCGTCGTTCGTGCATCACTGCGCCGAAAGGTCCGGATGTTCGGCTGGGCCGTTCGTATCCTGAATAGGTCGGGTAGTGGGGAACGGCCCCCGAGGGGCCCGTCGCCATTGCCCGGGTGTCATTCATGAGGCGGGAGGGGTACGAATGCGCCACCACAGGTCGGCCTCGGATATCGGGGAGGCAGCCGCGGCGCAGGTGGCCGAGTCGCTCGGATTCGAGCGCGTCGAGGCCACCGGTCACCGTGAGCATCAACGGCGAGCGGTGCTGGATTACGTCAGCGGCGACGTACATTCGGACTCCGTCGAGAAGCTGTGGGGCACACCGCTCGACGACGACGTGGTTGCCGTGCTCCGCGCGGTCTCTGTGCACGCCCTGTGGGTCGGACTGCTCAGCGCCGGCCTGGGCGCGTCGGCGGCTGCGGCGGCGCTGGTTCGACTGACCGAGGTGGCCGAGCGCGGCATGATCACCGGCGAGTCCCGGGATGCGGACCGAGTCGGCTAGACCCACACGCCCTTGCCCACGGTGACGATGCCGCCGTGGCTCACTGCGAAGCGTTCGCGGTCGCGATCCAGATCGACGCCGATGATTTCGCCCTCGCCGACCACCACGTTCTTGTCCAGGATGGCGCGGCGCACAACCGCGCCGCGACCGACGCGTACACCGGGCATCAGGACGCTGCCCTCGATGGTTGCGCCGTCATCGATCATCACATTGGAACTGAGCACCGAGTTGCGGACAGTGGCGGCCGAGAGAATGCAGCCGGAGCCGATGATGCACTCCTGCGCCAGACCGCCTTGTGCGAACTTCGCGGGCGGCAGGTTCTCGGCGGCGCCGCGGATCGGCCAGTGCTTGTTGTAGAGGTTGAACACCGGATGCACCGAAACCAGATCCATATGCGCCTCGTAGAAGGCATCGATGGTGCCGACATCGCGCCAGTAGCCACGGTCGCGGTCGGTGGCGCCGGGGACATCGTTGTCCGCGAAGTCGTAGACGGCGGCCTCGCTCGCTGCGACCAGCGAGGGAATGATGTCGCCGCCCATATCGTGGTCGGAGTCGGAATTATCGGCGTCCGCGCGGATCGAATCCACCAGCACCTTGGTGGTGAACACATAATTGCCCATGGAGGCGAAGGTCATGTTCGGGTCGTCGGGGGTGCCGGGCGGATGCGCGGGCTTCTCCAGGAACTGGGTGATCCGGCCGGACTCGTCGGAGTCGATGCAGCCGAACGCGCTTGCCTCGCTGCGCGGCACCCGGATGCCGGCCACGGTGACGCCTGCGCCGGAATCGATATGTGCGGCAAGCATTTGCTCCGGGTCCATCCGGTACACGTGGTCGGCGCCGAACACCACGATGTAGTCGGGGTCCTCGTCGTAGATCAGGTTCAGCGACTGCATGATCGCATCGGCGCTGCCGGTGTACCAGCGTGGACCGAGGCGCTGCTGAGCCGGGACCGGGGTGATGTATTCGCCACCGAAGCCCGATAGTCGCCAAGTCTGCGAGATATGCCGGTCCAGCGAGTGCGACTTGTACTGCGTGAGCACACACAGTCGCAGAAAACCCGCATTGACCAGGTTGCTGAGGACGAAGTCGATGAGTCGGTAGGCACCCCCGAAAGGAACGGCAGGCTTTGCCCGGTCCGCGGTGAGTGGAAACAGGCGCTTGCCCTCGCCACCGGCGAGCACGATCCCGAGTACGTGCGGCTGGCTCCTCACACCTGCCAAACTACCGCGCCGGGCGGGCGAGAGTGGCCCCCTGCGACCCGAGCGTCTAGTTTGAACCGGTGAGTTTCGGCACGGAGGGCGCGCGCTCGGCGGCAGGATCCGGGCAGGAGCGAACCGACCACGGCCTTGCGCAGGACCGGCTTCGGGTCGCGATGTTGACGCGCGAGTACCCGCCGGAGGTGTACGGCGGTGCGGGCGTGCACGTCACTCAGTTGGCCGCACAATTGCGGCAGTTGTGCGAGGTGACCGTGCACTGCATGGGCGTGCCGCGCACCGAAGCGGTGGTGCACCAACCGGATCCGATGCTCTACGCCGCCAATGCCGCATTGCAGATGATGTCGGCCCAGCTGCGGATGGCCGACGCCGCAGGGCAGGTGGACGTGGTGCATTCGCACACCTGGTACACCGGGCTCGCCGGGCATCTCGCCGCCACGCTGTACGGGATTCCGCACGTGGTGACCGCTCATTCGCTGGAGCCGCGCAGGCCGTGGAAGGCCGAACAGCTCGGCGGCGGCTACCGGCTCTCGTCGTGGTCGGAACGCAATGCGGTCGAACATGCCGACGCCATCATCGCGGTGAGCGAGGGCATGCGCCACGACGTGCTCGACGCCTATCCGGCGATCGACCCGGACCGGGTTCATGTGGTGCACAACGGCATCGACGCCGCGGTCTGGCATCCCGGACCGCCCGCGACCGGTTCCCCTTCGATCCTGACCGAGCTGGGGGTGCGTACCGACCGGCCGATCGCGGCCTTTGTCGGCCGGATCACCCGGCAGAAGGGCGTCGGTCATCTGCTCGCAGCGGCACGGGATTTCGATCCGGAAATCCAGCTGGTGTTATGTGCGGGCGCAGCCGACACCAGGGAGCTGGAAGCGGAGGTGTCCGCGGCCGTCGCCGAGTTGCAGCACAACCGCGGCAATGTGTTCTGGGTGCGCGAGATGCTGCCCACCGAGCAGATCCGGCAGATACTCGCGGCCGCGACGGTCTTCGTCTGTCCTTCGGTGTACGAGCCGCTCGGCATCGTGAACCTGGAGGCGATGGCATGCGCGACGGCGGTGGTCGCCTCCAACGTCGGCGGCATCCCCGAGGTCGTCGCCGACGGTGCGACCGGACGCTTGGTGCACTATGACCCGAGCACCACGCCGGATTACGAGCGGGCATTGGCAGCGACCGTGAACGAGGTCGCGGGCGATCCGGTTCTCGCCGCGGAATTCGGGGCTGCCGGCCGCGCGCGGGCGATCGCCGAATTCGACTGGCTCCAGATCGCTGCCTACACGGTCGAGGTCTACGAGCAAGTCCGCAAATCGTGAGGCACGGCTAGCCGAGCGGTTTGCGGTAGCTGGACACCAGAACGGACGCGGTGACCTCAACGGTCTCGGGCATGGCAGCGATGCGCGGGTCGTCGGCGTGGTCGGCATGGTGACCGGACGGGCCCATCGCGACCACATTGGCCACGTCGGCCCGATCGAGTTTCATCGAGCACTCGACGAGCGTGCGTTCGATGGCATCGAAATGGCCGGACATGGCCGCGCCGAGCCTACGATCCTTGTCCGGGTCCACCGTCAGCATGCCGAGCGGCTGGATCAACTCGGCCAGATGGCGTTCGGTGGGGGTGGCGACAATAAAACTGCCATCCACGGCGAGCACTCGGGCGACCTCACCGGGATTGCGTGGCGCGAATACCGAGAGCACCCGGCTCAGCGCGCCGTCCCGGATCGGCAGTCCGCGCCAGGCGTCGGCAAGCACCGATGCGGCGCGCGGATGCGCACGAGCGTTGCGCCGAGCCGCGGGCTTGGCCACGTCCAGCGCGACCCCGCGGGCGTCCGGCGCGCCGTCGAGCACACCGGCAAGGTAATAGCCGGTGCCTGCGCCGACCTCCAGCACTGTGCCGGACGTCGAACCGATCGCCGCGGCGACCGCAACGGCGATCGGCGCGAAATGTCCCTTACCTTGAAATGCGGCACGCGCGTCGAGCATCGCCGCGGTATCACCGGTCATCTTGGTCGACGCGCCGGTCAACAGACTGACGTAACCCTGCCGGGCTATGTCGAAGCTGTGCCCGGCTCCGCAGCGCAGCACTCGATCCTGCGGCTCGAATCCGAGACCGCATTCGGGGCAGGCCAACAGGCCGGCCACATCAGCAAGCGCCGAGCGACTAGCTGGTGACACTCTTCAATTCGTCACCAAGCGCTGCTGCCTCATCCGGCGTGAGCTCTACGACCAAACGCCCGCCACCCTCGAGTGGAACCCGCATGACGATTCCACGCCCTTCCTTGGTTGCCTCGAGGGGACCGTCCCCGGTGCGGGGCTTCATGGCCGCCATCCTCTGCTCCCTCCAGATCTGCGCGGTATGCTGCGCACTTTCTTGGAACTCCAGTTGTCACCAACCAGTGAGCTCGCCGGCATTTGGCGAGCTACACCGGCCCTATTCTTCCCTATCGCCGTTGTGGACGGATACCTGAGTTCGAAATGTGACCGCTCGGCCTGTGTTGGACAGGTCACCATCGACCCAGCAATCGGCCAGGTGATCGTCGACCATTCCGGTCGCCTGCATCAGTGCGTAGGCGGTTGTCGGGCCGACGAAACGGAACCCACGTCGCTTCAATTCTTTTGCCAGAGCTACGGATTCGGTGGTGATCGCGGGCACATCGGCGACCTGCCGCGGGCGTGGGCGCGGCGGCGGTGCGAACGACCAGATCAACTCGTCGAGACCGATATCGAGGTCGAGAGCCACGCGCGCGTTGGCGATGGCGGCGACGATCTTGGACCGGTTGCGCACGATGCCGGGGTCGGCGAGCAACCGCGTCACATCGTCATCGCCGAACGCGGCGACCTTACTGATCTCGAACCCGGCGAATGCGGTCCGGAAGGCGGGTCGTTTGCGCAGGATGGTGATCCACGAGAGCCCCGATTGGAACGCTTCGAGGCAGACCCGTTCGAACATCGCGTCCGCGCCGTGCAGCGGCCTGCCCCATTCGTGATCGTGGTAGTCACGGTAGAGCTGGGAGGCCTCCGACCACGGGCAGCGGATCAGGCCGTCGCCTGCCGTACGGCCACCGGCACTCACTTCGACTCCGGCGTGACCGAAACCTGCCGCGGGAGGCTGCGCGCCTCCGCAAGCTGCATCTGCAACTCATCGATCCTGGCGGCCAGCCTGGTCAACGCCCAGTCCACCTCACCGGCCTTGTAGCCGCGCACCACCTGCTGAAAGCGCAACGCCCGCACGTCCGCTCCGGAGATCCCCTCCACCGGAAGCACGGTCGCCGTCGTCCCCTCCGGCAACGGTCCGAGCTCCTCCGACCGTCCGAACACCGCACTGGCGACAAGAAATAGCACCGCGGCGACCAAGCCGACGATCAGCACATACAACAGCAGCGTGAGCATGCCACCGAGCTTATTGGCACCCCCCGACAGCGGTCACATCTCGTCCCGCGGAAATCAGCCGTCGAGATCAGGCGCGACGATCGACCCGTGCGACAGCAGGCGGCGAGTTCGGCGCCGACCTCACGACACCGGACCAGCGGCATCCACCCGGCAGGGCGTGCGCATGAGCGAGGCTCAGCGAAACCACAGCCAGCCTCACGCTACAAACGACGTCACGCCTGAGTCCAGCCTGGACAACGGCCGCACGGCCAGTCCTCATGTTGGGGCATGAGGTCACGCCGCGAGTTGAGTTTTGCAGTGCCGCCACGGTCAGTCTTCGCGCTGGGAACGTGACGTCACGCCGCGAGTTGAGCCTTTGCAACGCCACCACAGCCAGTCTCCACGCTGGAAGCCATGTGCCTGCCTACCCGAGTTGCGGAAGAGAAAGTCGGGTACGGCACACGACGTGCCCAGCACTGCTCTGCACCACCCCAACGCAACTTCGCGCACCCAGACCGGTCCCGAGCGGGGTGCGTTCCGGGAACAACCCACCACGAACCCGCCCACAACGGTTCACACACCAGTGAATAACGGGCAGTGCTGGGTGCGTCGCCGTCCCCGACTTACCTCCCGCAGCCAGGTGCGCGGTGTCGAGTTCCGGCGTGGTCATCTGGCTGTGGTGCCGTTCTCGAGAACCCCTTCTCGAATGAGAGTAGTGAAATGGTCGTTGGAGCCGGGTCTACGAACCACCATTTGACTACGCTCGGCGCAGGGGCTGCGCGGTTGCATCGACAGTGTGTCCGTGGCCGGGGGTGGTGGTACCAGTGTGAGTTGCGTGCTGTGCGGACGGATGTAGCTCAGACCGTGAGTCCGAGCTGATCGTTGCTCGGGTTCGTGGCAGGAACTACAGGTGCCGGGTGGTGTCGATGCCGAGGGACATGCCCGCAAGGCCGCGGCGGCGGACGGCGAGCTTGTCGGCGACGTCGAGCAGCGCCTTGCCTGCCGCGCTCTCCGGGGCGCTGAGCACGATGGGGATGCCTTCGTCGCCCGCTTCCCGCACCGCCTGTTCGATCGGGATCTGACCGAGCAGTGGGACATCGGCGCCGACGGCGCGGGTGAGCCGTTCGGAAACGATCTGGCCGCCGCCGGAGCCGTAGAGCTCCATCCGGCTGCCGTCGGGCAGGTCGAGCCAGGACATGTTTTCGATGACGCCCGCGATGCGCTGCCGGGTCTGCAGTGCGATGGCGCCCGCGCGCTCGGCGACCTCCGCGGCGGCGATCTGCGGGGTGGTGACGACCAAGATCTCGGCGCCGGGAATGAGCTGGGCGATGGAGATGGCGATATCGCCGGTGCCGGGCGGCAGGTCGAGCAGCAGCACGTCCAGGTCGCCCCAGAACACATCGGCGAGGAACTGTTGCAGCGCGCGGTGCAGCATCGGGCCGCGCCACACCACAGGCGTGTTGCCCTGGGTGAATTGTGCGATCGAGATCATCTTCACGCCGTGGGCCTGCGGCGGCATGATCATTCGCTCGACCTGGGTCGGGCGGGCGTCGGTGCCGAGCATGCGCGGGATGGAGTGGCCGTAGATGTCCGCGTCCAGCACGCCGACCGAGAGGCCGCTCGCGGCCATGGCGGCCGCGAGATTGACGGTGACACTGGACTTTCCGACGCCGCCCTTGCCGGAGGCGACCGCGTACACGCGGGTGAGCGAGCCGGGCTGGGCGAACGGGATCACCGGATCGGCCGAGTCGCCGCGCAGCTGCTTGCGCAGGTTGGTGCGCTGCTCGTCGTTCATCACATCGAGCTCGACCGTGATGGCGCCGACGCCTGCGACGTCGGCCACCGCCTTGGTGACCCGCTGCGTGATCTCGGTGCGCAGCGGGCAGCCCGCGGTCGTCAAGAAGATCTCGATGTGGACATTGCTGTCCACGCCGATCGCAATGCTCTTCACCATGCCGAGTTCGGTGATCGGCTTGCGGATCTCCGGGTCGTCGACCTTCGCGAGGGCTCCCCGCACATCCGCTTCCGTTACCACTGACATGGCAGTAATTTTACGTTGCGTCAGATCCGCGGCAGCTGTCCGGGCTGTGGTGCGACGCCGCTGCTGTATGAAGTCGCCCACGCCATGACGTTGGCGACGTAGGCCATCGAGTTGTTATAGCGCAGGATCGCCCGGGACTGCTGGGCGAGATCGTGCATGTTCAATCCGCCGTCGCAGAGGTACTTTCCTGCGGTCAGCGCCGCGTCGAAGAGGTTCTGCGGGTCGGCGATGCCATCACCGTTGCCGTCGGCGGCGTAATGCTTCCACGTCTCGGGCAGAAATTGCATCGGCCCGATGGCGCGGTCGTAGCCGGCCAGACCGTCCAGGGTGCCGCCGTCGGAATCGTGGATGACATTGTTGCCCGACAGGCTGCCGTCGAGCACCGGTCCGTAGACGGGTGTCAACGGGTTGCCGTCCGCATCGGCCTTGCCGCCGAAGGCATGGGTGGATTCGACGCGGCCGATTCCGGCGAGCAGGTACCAGGGCATCCCGCAGGCGGGATTCTCGGCGGCGAGGGTGTGTTCGGCGGATTGATACGCGGCGATCGCGACGCCGGGGACACCCAGCGGACCAGGTGTCATGGCGGCGGGTTGTCTACCATCCGGCAGCGCAACGGTTTTCACGACGGGAGGCGTAGCATGCGCCTGCCTGGCCATGGTGTGAGCGACGAAGTCGGCCGTCGCTGGTGGTTCGGCGACGGCCGCGGATCTGGGAACCTGGTCGTCTTGCTCGTCCCCCGGCAGGTGTTCCAAGACCGACGCCACGGTCTCATTGGCAATGCCCACATTGGACGCGGCAGCCACTGCCGCGAGCCCAGCGGGAACCAATCCTGTCAATGCGATAACAGAGCTGCGTCTTACGTTGGCAGCCGGTGGTTTTCGGTGACGCCCCACTGTGCGGTGACCCTCCAATTGACTCGATGACGAGCCCTTCGTGATGGACGAAGTCGAGGGTACCGCATTCGAGATCTTTTTGTTACTACTTCGTGATCTGCTTCGGGGTTTGGTCTCAGCCCTGTGGCGGCAGCGGGATCACGATGCCGAACGGCAACGTGATGCCCGGCTGTGGAGTTGTCGTCGGGGCGACGGCCGGGGCGGGTTCGGCAGGGCCCGACTCCGGTGTGCTGGCGACCTCCGGCTCCTCGGTCGGCTGGACCTGCTGTGTTTCGCCAGGCGATTGCGCGGGCGCCTGTTCGTTCGGAGCGGATTGCGCGGGCGCCTGTTCGTTCGGAGCGGCGCCCGGCTGTGTGCACGAGGCGGGTAGCTGTGGCGGCTTCGGGTGCTCGGGGTCGACCGGTTCGCCCGCAGCGTTCGGTTCGCCTGCCGTGCCGTAGGTCTGTCCCGGTGCGACCGGGGCAGGCGTCGGTTGGCCGGGGATCGGAATCTGGATCTGGATCGGGATCGACATCGGGATCGGGATCTGGATCGACATCGGGATCGGCGCCGCGACCACCGGCGGGTCGCACGGATTCACGGGCTTGGGCGGTGCCGGGCAGAAGATGCCGCACGGGATCGGCGGCAGCCCCGGGATGGTGATCATCACCTGGGTCGGCGCCGCCGGGGTGACGGTGGTCGACGCGGTCGGCGGGTGCTCGGCAGCCGTGGACGGCGCGACCGAATTGGCGGCCAGCATGTCCGGTCCCGCCTGGATCGGCGCGGTGCCCGGCGGAATCAAACCGGGGGAGATGCTCACCTGGCTCGGTGTGCCGCCGGTGCGGTAGGCCGCCGACCAGCTCAGCACATTGGCTGCGTAGGCCATCGAGTTGTTGTAGCGCAGCACCGAGCGCAGTTCCTGCGCCGGATCGCGCAGGTTCAAGCCGCCGGAGCAGAGATATTTGCCCGCGGCGAGTGCGGCGTCGAAAACGTTGTGCGGGTCGGCGACTCCGTCACCGTTGCCGTCGGCGGCGTACAGCCTCCAGGTGCCGGGTAGGAACTGCATCGGGCCGATGGCGCGCACCGCGCTGCCGTCGGCGGCCCTGATCACCTCGTTGCCGGGCAGAGTCCCGTCGAGTGCGGGCCCGAAAATGGGGGTGACAGTAGTGCCCGCGGCGTCGGTGCGCCCACTGCTTGCGTGCGCCGATTCGATCCGGCCGATGCCTGCGAGCAGGCTCCAGGACAGACCGCACCCGGGCATCGAGGATTCCAGGGCCAGTTCGGCATTGCGGTAGGCCGCGAGCACCATTTCCGGAATTCCGAGAGCGCCGCCCGTCCTGGGCAGCGCGATATCGTGCAGCGGAACGGAGCCCGCGAACATCGGCAATCCATCGGCGGACGGAGTCATTGCTCGAAGTTTGCGTGGTGCATCCGGAGTGACCGGAAGCAGACCGACTGTCCTGGACAATGGCGCATCGGCGGCTATGCCCGCCGCGCCGCTGCCCACCACAGGACCTCTGGACGTCGCGAGCAAAGCCTCCGGCGCCTTGGGCGGCGTGGTCGATTGGGTGGTGTGCGTTGCCGATCCAGCAGAGACAAGACCCGCGACCACGAGGGCCGACACGGTTATCGGAGCAGATATTCGCATTCGGCCACACCAATCCTCTACGTCGTGAGAGCATGCTTGTCCGGTGGGGCGCGGCCCGGGCGAAGGCCCGACTCGCGCATCCCCTGCCCGTCCGCTCGGGACAACGTGCTCCAGGTTACCCACCAGTCAGGTGAGTTGTTGAGCATTTCCGGTCAATCATGAGTTAGTGGCGGCCATTCCGGGCCCTGCGTCGGCTTTCGCCCGGAGCTTTTCTTGCGATTCGCCTTTGCGGGTTTTTCAGCCTGCGTGACTCGATCCGAAGACCCCGCAGCGGCTTCGATGCGATCGAGCACTTCACGCATTTCGTCCAACTCCCGACGCAGATAGTCGCGGGTGGCCACTTCACCGACCGCGATGCGTAATGCCGCGAGTTCGCGGGCGAGGAATTCGGTGTCGGCTTTGGTCTGTGCGGCGCGAGTTCGGTCCTCCTCCAACGACACTCGGTCGCGGTTGTCCTGCCGGTTCTGGGCAAGCAGGATCAGCGGCGCCGCGTAGGCGGCCTGGGTGGAGAACGCCAGATTGAGCAGGATGAACGGATACGGGTCCCAGCGCAGCGCGATCACGAACACGTTCAACGCAATCCAGACGATCACGAGGATGGTCTGGATCGCCAGGTATCGCCCGGTGCCGAGGAATCGGGCGACCCGCTCGCTGCTGCGCGCCAATGCCTCGGCGTCCCAATCGATGCGGAACCTGGATTCGACCGGCGTTTCGAGGCGTTGGCGCGCCGAACTCGGCCCGGCCCGGCCGCTCGTGGATTTATCACTCATGTCCGGGTACTCCCACGTGCGATTCTTCCTGGTCGCGCCAGTCTTCCGGCAGCAGGTGATCGAGGACATCGTCGACGCTCACCGCGCCGAGCAGATGATTCTGGGCGTCCACCACCGGCCCACAGACCAGGTTGTAGGTGGCGAAATAGCGCGTCACCGCACCGAGCGGGACATTGGGCCGCAGCGGGGCGAGGTCGGTGTCCAGGATGCCGCCGATCAGATGCGCGGGCGGTTCGCGCAGCAGTTGCTGAATGTGCACACAACCCAGGTAGCGGCCCGTCGGGGTGGCCGTCGGCGGGCGGACCACGAACACCATCGAGGCGAGTGCGGGCGTCAGGTCCGGATTGCGGACCCGGGCAAGCGCTTCGGCGACCGTGGTCGCCGGTGTCAGGATGATCGGCTTCGGTGTCATCAGACCGCCAGCGGTGTCGGGGGAGTGCTCCAGCAACCTACGCACCGGCTCGGACTCCTCCGGATCCATCAGCGCGAGCAGCGATTCGCGCTCCCCGGTGGACAGCTCACCGAGCAGGTCGGCAGCGTCGTCGGGGTCCATGGCCTCCAGCACGTCGGCGGCCCTGCGCACCTCCAGGTGTCCGAGTAGTTCGACCTGGTCGTCGTCGGGCATTTCCTGCACGACGTCGGCGAGCCGTTCGTCGTCGAGCGCCTCGGCGACCTCGATGCGCCGCTTCTCCGGAAGTTCCCGAAGCAAGTGTGCGACGTCGGCGGGTCGCATGCCCTCGAACTGGGCAAGCAATTGGGTGACGTCCTGGCCCGGCCTGCCGACCTCGTAGGGGGTCAGGCCGCTGACCTGCGTCCAATCCACCACGTGCACGGTGCGGCGGCGGCCGATACGCCGGTGCCCGCGCACCGCAACCCTGGTCACCACCCAGTCCCGTGTCCTGGTCTGCTCGATCCCGAGATCGGCGACGAAGACGTCGACCTCGGCGAGGTCGAGCAGACCAGGATCGTGCACGCGCACCGTGGAATCCACGATCTGGGCGATCGCGAGCAGTTCGCCGGGTCGCTGCGCGAATCGGCGCAGGCTGACCGTGCCGGTATTGAGCGTCACCACACCGGGCTCGATCGCGGTGACCCGCAGCATCGGCACGAAAATCCGCCGCCGGGTCGGCAATTCGACGACGAGGCCATGGATGCGCGGCTGTTGGCCGTCGTACCGGATGGCCACGACGACGTCGCGGATGCGGCCGATAGACTCGCCGTCCGGGCCGAGCACCACCAGGCCGGCCAGCCTGGCGACGTACACCCTGGTTGCTGCCATGGCTGCCAGGCTAGATGTTCGCGGGCGGGTGTACCCGCCACGCCACGATCGACGGGAGTGATCATGAAGCCGCGCCGTTCGGTGCTCGCCTGTCCGGGCAGTAACCCGAAAATGATCGAGAAGGCCAAGGGCCTGCCCGTGGACGAGGTGTTTCTCGATCTCGAGGACGCGGTCGCGCCGGTGGCCAAGGCCGCCGCCCGCGCGAATATCGTGGCGGCGCTGAACGAACCGGGCTGGGGTGCGCAGCTGCGGGTGGTGCGAGTCAACGACTGGACCACCGAATGGACCTACGCCGACGTCATCACCGTCGTCGAGGGGGCAGGCGCGGCGCTGGATGCGATCCTGCTGCCGAAGGTCACCGACGCCGGTCAGGTCAGGGCCCTCGATCTGCTGCTCACCCAGCTGGAGAAGGCCAGCGGACTCGAGGTCGGCCGCATCGGCATCGAACCGCAGATCGAAAATGCGTTGGGGCTGCGCAATATCGACGAGATCGCCACCGCGAGCGAGCGGGTGCAGACGCTGGTCTTCGGCCCCGCCGATTTCATGGCGAGCATCAACATGCGCACCCTGGTGGTCGGCGAACAGCCGGAGGGTTACGACACCGGTGACGCCTACCACCACATCCTGATGACCATCCTGCTCGCGGCCCGCGCGCACGGTCTGCAGGCGATCGATGGCCCGTACCTGCAGATCCGCGACGTCGATGGCTTCCGAAGGGCAGCGGCACGCACCGCGGCGCTCGGCTTCGACGGCAAATGGGTGCTGCATCCCGGTCAAATCGACGCCGCCAATGAGATTTTCAGCCCGCGTCAGACCGATTACGACCGCGCCGAGCAGATTTTGGACGCCTACGCCTTCCATACCTCCGCGGCGGGTGGAGCGCGTGGGGCGGTCATGCTCGGTGACGAGATGATCGATGAGGCGAGCGCGAAAATGGCGCAGGTGATCGCCGACAAGGGCCGGGCCGCGGGAATGCAGCGTTCGTCTCAATGACGGGCAGCGGGGTGTTTCACACCACCGAACGATCAGTCGGAATAGCACAATAGAGGTATGACGAATCCCATGGGGAACGCGAATCGCGCCCGGCAGGGTCTGCCGACGCCGCCGACCGGCTGGCCGGTGGGCTCGTACCCGACCTATGCCGAGGCGCAGAAGGCGGTCGATTTTCTGGCCGACGGGCAGTTCCCGGTACAGGACGTGACCATCGTCGGCGTCGATCTCATGCAGGTCGAGCGGGTCCTGTATCGACTGACCTGGGGCAAGGTCATCGGGGGCGGCGTCGTGTCCGGCGCGTGGCTCGGCCTGTTCCTCGGTCTGCTGCTGAGCCTGTTCACCACCAGCGGCGCGCTCGGCCCGCTGATCGTCGGTCTGGTCGGCGGCATCATCTTCGGTGTCATCTCGACCTCGATCCCGTACGCGGCGACCAGGGGCCAGCGCGATTTCGCCTCCACCATGCAGTTGGTGGCCGGCCGCTACGACGTGCTGTGCGACCCCAAGTCGGCCGAGCAGGCGCGCGACATGCTGGCGCGGCTGGCGATCTGATCGCATGGAGGTAGTGGATAAGGTCCGCACCGAGGTGCTGGACCATTTCGGTGTGGACACCGCGGGTGTGGATTCCGCGTCGGTGACGTTCCTCGGCTTGGAGCCCATCGAAATACTGCGGATTCCCGGCGATGATCTGGTGCATTACGTGACGTTGGGCGGATCGCGCCATCCGATGGGTGATCCGACCGACCTGCTCGCGGATCCGGTGCGCGGGCCGCGGGCCGAGTTGGTGCTCGCCCTGCGAGCCGGGTCGGGGACGAGTGCGGGCCTGGCCAAGACGCTCGGTGTGCTCGCCGCGACGCCCGTTGTGGAAGGTGTTGTGCTGCAGGCGGATGCGCTGCTCGACCTGGGTGAGCCGATGTGGCGGGATGCGCCGTTCACCGCGGTTCTGTTGGGCGAGAGCGACATTCCCGCGGTGGTGTTGCCCGAGCCCGCCGAGCCGGTCAGGTATCTGACGGTCGTTCCGGTGACCGCGACCGAGGCGGCGTGGGTGCGGGTGCGTGGTGCGCAAGCGTTGCGCGACGCGTGGGCCGAAGCCGGAATCGATGTGCACGATCCCGCACGAGGCGCTGCCACACTGTAGCTCTGGTCAGAGCCAGTTGTTGCGGTGGAAGTTGACGTACAGCCCGGCGCAGATACCGAGGGTGACCAGGAGCACCACCCAGAAGCCCCAGGTCGCTTCCAGCGCGGGCATATGGGTGAAGTTCATGCCATAGATGCCTGCAACCATCGTCGGTACCGCCGCGATGGCGACCCAGGCCGAAATCTTGCGCATATCCGTGTTCTGCTGCACGCCGATCTTGGCGAGGGCCGCGCTGACCAGTTCGCTCAAGGACTCGTCGAAGTCGGTGATGCGTTCGGAGACGGTGGTGTGGTGGTCGGCCACATCGCGCAGATAACGTCGAATCTCTTTGGGCAGCGGCAGATCCGGCTTGTGGCCGAGTAACTGGAGCGGGATCTGCAGCGGATTGACCGCGCGCCGCAGTTCGACGACCTCGCGCTTGAGCTGGTAGATCGATTCGATGGTGATGGCATTGCGCGGAGTGAAGACCGCCTCCTCCATCTCCTCGATATCGTTCTCGACCGAAAGGGCCACTTCGATGTAGGAATCCACCACATGGTCGGCGACCGCGTGCAGCACCGAACTCGGACCGAACATGAGCTGCTCGGGGTGATTCTCCAGTTCCTTTCGGACGCCGGCGAGTCCGGTGTGCTCACCGTGCCGAACGGTCACCGCGAAATTGGGTCCGGTGAAGACCATGATGTCGCCGGTTTCGACGATCTCGCTGATGCTGTGCATTTCGTGCTCGACGTAGCTGACGGTGCGCAGCACGAGGAACAGGGTGTCGTCGTAGCGTTCCAATTTCGGTCGTTGATGTGCTTTGACCGCGTCCTCGACGGCGAGCGGGTGCAGGTCGAAGGTGGCGGCGATATCGGCCATCTGGTGTTCGTCGGGTTCGTGCAGCCCGACCCACACGAACCCGTTGCCGCGATTGCGGACCTCGGCCATCGCATCGGCATGGCTGAACCGGCCGGGCAGCCGCTTGCCGTCGAGGTAGATCGCGCAGTCGACCACCGCACGTGCGGTGGGAACGGGAATACGGGGCAGCGGTGTATGCGCTCGACCCTGGCCGCGGAAGGACGGCAGCGGCGGAATGGATGGCACCGGTCGATGCTACGTCGCGTGCGGGGCCGCGACGAGCGCACTGTAAGACTGGAAGGCGTGCGCATCGACCTGCATACCCACTCGACCGCGTCCGACGGTACCGACAGCCCTGCCGAACTTGTTCGGAACGCCGCTGCCGCAGGCCTGGACGTCGTCGCGATCACCGACCACGACACCACCGCGGGGTGGTCCGAAGCGGTGGACGCGCTGCCGAAGGGCATGACGCTGGTGCGCGGCATGGAGATGTCGTGCATCGGTCTGGGTGAGGACGGCTGGCCCGTTCCTGTGCATCTGCTCGCGTACCTCTTCGACCCGGCCGATCGGTGTTTCGCCGACGAGCGGGAGCGGCTGCGTGCCGAACGTGTCGATCGGCTGCGCGCGATGGCCGAGCGTATGCGGGCCGACGGCCTACCCATCGATCCCGACGCGGTGCTGGCCTCGGCTGGTCCGTCGGCCGGACGGCCGCATCTGGCACGGGCGCTGGTCGAGGCGGGTGTGGTGCCGAGCGTCGACGCGGCCTTCATCGAATTGCTGGCGCCACACGGGCCGTATTACGCGGAAAAGGCCGACACGCCGTTGCGTCGCGCGGTCGAAATGATTGCCACCGCCGGTGGCGTGAGCGTGCTCGCGCATACGAGGGCGCGCAAGCGCGGACGGCTATTGGCGCTGGACGATATTCGAGAACTCGCCACGCTCGGTCTCGGCGGGCTCGAGATCGACCATCCCGACCATTCCACGGCCGACCGTGCGCTGCTCGGTGGGCTGGCCGCCGAACTCGGTCTGCTCACCACCGGCTCGTCGGACTACCACGGCGCGAACAAAACCATCCGGCTCGGTGAATTCACCACCGACTCAGCACAATTCGAGGAACTTGCGGGCAAAGCCACGGGAGTGCCGGTGATCGCCTCGTGAGACTGGTGCGCGGGCTGAGCGGTGTGGTGGCCGCCGGGACGTTTGTGCTCACGCTCGTTGTCATCGGCACTGCGATCATTGCTGCCAGGCGGGAGTTTCCCGGTCCGGGCGGTGTATCGGTGACCTGGCATCTGACCGCGTCCGTGACTGCCATTGCGGCACAGATTTTTTCGGACAGGCATCGGGGTTTTGCCGCTTTTTCCGGATCGATGGTTGTTTTTCTGGCTGCCGGATTATTGCTGTGGTCACAGTGGTGGAGCTGAATTTCCGGGAATGGTTGCGGCCGGGTGAATTGTGGTCGAACATTTCTCTTTGTGGGTGAAATCGAGACGGACGTACTGGTTCTGGGCGGCGGCCCCGCCGGCGCCTGGGCCGCCGTCTCGGCCGCAGCAACGGGAGCCCGCACCATGCTCGTCGACAAGGGACGCTGCGGCACCAGCGGTCCTACCGCCTTCGGGACGACCTCGCTGTGGAATATCCCGCCGGGACCGGCCAGGGACGAGGCGGTGCGGTACGCCTACGCGCATGGTGGTTACCTCGGCGACCCGGACTGGATGCATCGGGTGCTCGAGGAGACCCATCTGCGTGTCGAGCAGTTGGCGCAATGGGGGTATCGGTTTCCCGGCGAGGGCCGCAATGCCGGTGACCGTGGACTGACACCCGGCGAGCCGCGCGGCGGCGCGCCGGCGGAAAGACGAACCTCGCTGCGGGTGTGCCTGGACGGCGCGAGCTACCTGCGCCGGATGCGCCGCAGCCTGCTCGACGCCGGGGTCCGCATTCTCGATCACCATCCCGCGCTGCAACTGCTCGTCGATCGCGACGGTGTGGTATCCGGAGCCATCGGCGTCCAGCAGCACAATAGGTTTCGCAGTTGGACGGTCCGTGCGGGTGCGGTGGTGGTGGCCACCGGCGGCTGCGCCTTCCTGTCCGGCGGCGCGGGCACCGACGTCGACACCGGCGACGGACTGTTGTTGGCCGCCGAGGTGGGCGCGCAATTGTCCGGCATGGAGTTCTCCAGCGCCTACGGGCTGGAGCCGGTGCTGAACTCGGCGTTCACTTCCGGCTTCGCGCTGCACTTCGCCACGCTCTACGACGAATCCGGCGCGGCCATCACCGGTCATCGCGCTGCGGCCTTCGCGGCGATCGCCGACGGCCGCCGCGTGTACGCCGCACTCGAAGACGTGCCCTACGCCGTGCGGTGCAGGCTGTCGCAGCAAGGCGTGGTGGACAACACCAAGCGGGTCCCGTTGCGCGCGGTGCTCGAGGGCACCGTGCGGGGGACCGGCGGCCTCCGCATCGCCGGCGCCGACTGCGCGACCACGGTGGCCGGACTGTACGGCGCCGGTGACGTGACAACGCGGGAGCCGATCACCGGAGCGGTGAGCGGATTCGGTGGCCAGGGCGGCGCGTGGGCCATCGCCTCGGGTGTATGGGCGGGCGCAGGCGCTGCCTGCTTCGCGCGCGCCAGAGGCAGAGTTGGCCAGGCCCGCGCGGTGCCAGGAGCCGGGCTCAACCCGGAGGCGCGGATCGACCCGCGCGCGGTCGTCGGACTGGTGCAGGAACACACGCTGCCGCTGCGGCGCAGCTACTGGCGTAGCGCAGGCAGCCTGCGCGACAGCATCGGCGAACTCGACGGCATGTGGCCGGGCGCGGAATTCGGCCTCGGCGGCGCCGGTGCGGATCGACTGCGGGCCAGACAGGCGGCAGCACTGCTCGCGGTGGCGCGGTGGACCAAGTACAGCGCGCTGGCGCGCACCGAGAGCCGGGGCATGCATCGGCGCACCGACCACCCGGACGTCGCCGCTGATTGGCGCGTGCGATTGACCTCGGGCGGCCTCGACACGGTGTGGGTGCGCGCGGACGCCCGTCGGTCGGCGTCCGACGAATCGACTCCGACCGTGCCGGCGACGCCCGCGCGGCGGGAGCAGATCATCACACCGGACGAAGCATCGATCGTCAGGGAGGTGACGGCAGGCGTGCGCGCGGCGGTACCCGGCACGCGGGCGGCGACCCCGGTCGTGCCACCGTCGGTGGTGGCCGACCCCGACCTCACCGCAGGTGACCCGCTGCCCTTGTGACAGCTCACCGCCGCGCCACTGGGACGTGCGAGTTTCCCCTTACGTCGGGGTAATTCCGCCGACCTATCCTGGCTATATGGCGCTCGACCGGATTCCGACACACCGGTTTGGCAAGTCGTCGACCCGGCTGGCAGAATGTGTCGGATTCCCCGCCTATGCCACCGCCGGGTTCGGGAATAATGGAGATCTACGCCTCGCAACGCACCGTTGTGACCCGAAGATCTCTCCGCATGTTCTGTCCGGACCTACCCGTCCGGCTCCCGCTCTGCGGATCAGTGCCGCGCCACGTGATCGAGATATCGGCATCCCTTGCTTCTGTGTAAGCCGCCGCGATACGGACCGGTCAGCGCACTCGATGAGCGGTATGAGTCACCTATTACCTAAATACCCGGCGGTAACCGTTTCCCGGTTGTGCCCGACCCGAGCAGGAGTGAAATCGTGTCACCTGTGACTGACGCACCGAATGCCACTGCCAGCCTTTCTGAGATCACTCACGAAGAGATCTTCGCGGGTCACCTCGGCGGTAAGCTCTCGGTCGAACTCGCCGCGCCGCTGGAGACTCAGCGCGACCTTTCGATCGCCTACACCCCCGGCGTGGCTCAGGTCAGCCGCGCCATCGCAAACGATGAGGCGCTGGCCAAGCGCTACACCTGGACCGACCGGCTAGTGGTCGTGGTCAGCGACGGCACCGCGGTGCTCGGTCTCGGTGACATCGGCCCGCGCGCCTCGCTGCCGGTGATGGAGGGCAAGGCGGCGCTGTTCAAGAAGTTCGCCGGGCTCGACTCGATCCCGATCGTGCTGGACACCAAGGATTCCGACGAGATCGTCGAGACGATCATCCGGCTGCGCCCGAGCTTCGGTGCGGTGAACCTGGAAGACATCTCCGCCCCGCGCTGCTTCGAGATCGAGAAGCGGCTGATCGAGGCGCTCGACTGCCCGGTCATGCACGACGACCAGCACGGCACCGCCATCGTGGTGCTCGCCGCCCTCAACGGCGCGGCCAAGGTGCAGGGTCGCAGCATCGCGGGCCTGAAGGTCGTGGTGTCTGGCGCCGGTGCCGCGGGTGTCGCGTGCACGAACATCCTGCTCGCCGCGGGTGTGCAGGACGTGACCGTGCTCGACTCCAAGGGCATTGTGGGTCGGGACCGCAGCGACCTCAACGACGTGAAGGCCGAACTGGCCCAGCGCACCAACCCGCGCGGGCTGGCCGGTGGCGCCGCTGAGGCGCTGGCCGGCGCCGACGTGTTCCTCGGCCTGTCGGCCGGACTGATCGCCGAGGAGCTCATCGCTTCGATGGCGCCGGAGTCGATCGTGTTCGCCATGTCCAACCCGGATCCGGAGATCCACCCCGAGGTGGCTCGCAAGTACGCCTCGATCGTGGCCACCGGCCGCAGCGATTTCCCGAACCAGATCAACAACGTGCTCGCCTTCCCCGGTGTCTTCAAGGGCGCTCTCGACGCGGGTGCGCGCCGCATCACCGAGGGCATGAAGATCGCCGCCGCGGACGCCATCCTCAGCGTGGTCGCCGACGAACTGGGCCCGGAGAAGATCGTCCCGAGCCCGCTCGACCCGCGTGTGGCACCGGCAGTGGCCGAAGCCGTCGCCGCCGCCGCGCGCGCCGAGGGTGTCGCCTGATCCAGGTGTAGCCGAGACAGATACGAAGGCGCCCCGCTCATCTTGGGTTCATGCGGTCGTCGCAACACTCTCGATGTGAGAGGTTGCGGCGACCGTGTCGTTTTCGGAGGATCTGGCTCGGTTCGGTGATCCGCTGACCCGGCTGGTCGATGCCGGGGTTGCGGTGAA
>NZ_JBKOQN010000040.1:0-54957 GCF_046764895.1 Nocardia sp. CWNU-33
TCCAGAACGGCAGGGCGGCCACTCCTTCGAAACCACCCAGCGGCAAGAACTGATCAGCCACACCCCGCCGCCCTGGGCATTCAAGGCACCCGGCCCTGAACACCTACAACCTTATGGAGAACTGATGCGCGACGCCGGAGAAATGCTTGCCGCGATCATTGCCGGGTCGGCGATCGTCGCCGCTTGTTCGACGACTCCCGATCCGGACCGAGCGTCACCGGCCGTGCCCCCTGACGCAGAGGTCGGCATCGCGGTGCGAATCGCCGGAGGGACGGTCACTCCCACGAACACGCGGACCGAAGCGAGGGTGTTTCAGCCGATCGTCCTTCGCGTCGACAGCGACACCACCGAGGAACTGCATGTGCACTCCGAGCCGGGCTACACCTTTCCTGTCGAACCCCGGGCCGGGCAGGAATTCCGATTCACGGTCGTTGTGCCCGGTCGTGTCGAGGTGGAACTGCACCATGCCGGTAAGACCGTGACCACGCTGCTGATTCGCCAGTGACACCGCTGGCGCACGGTATCGACGGCGCAGCCGATCTGCCGATTCCGTTGTCCTACGCACTGATCGGCGCCGCGTGGACGCTGACGTTCTCGTTCGCGGTGCTGCTGGTGGTGTGGCGGCGGCCCCGGCTGGACCCGCACTCACCCGGCGTGCTGTTGCCCACCATCGTCGGGTCGGTGGTCGATTCTCGGGTGGTTCGGGCACTGATCGCGGTGGCGAGCGTTGGTGCCGCGAGCGTGGTCGGACTGATCGTGGTATCGGGTTCGCCTTCGCCGCACCGCAATCCGGTCCCCGGTGTGGTGTACATCTACCTGTGGGTCGGGGTGATGCTGGCGTCACTGCTGCTCGGGCCGGTCTGGAAGGTGATCTCACCAGTGCGGGCAGTGCACCGGTTCGGCTGTCGAATATCGGGTCGCAGTCCTGAAGACGGCTTCTTCGGGTACCCGTCGTCGTGGGGATGCCGGCCTGCGGTGCTGGGATTGTTCACCTTCGTCTGGCTGGAACTTGCGACACCCGATCCCGGTTCGGTTGCGGCCGTTGGCTGGTGGCTGCTCGGGTATGTGCTGATCACGGGCGCGGGTACTGTTCTTTTCGGCACGGTGTGGGCCGAGCGCGCCGACCCCTTCGAGGTCTACAGCAGTTTGCTGGCCCGACTCGGCCCGCTGGGACGCCGCCGTCCGTCGGGCGCTCTGGTCTTGCGCGCACCGCTGAACAACCTGGCCGGGACCCCGGTGCTGCCCGGGTCCGTTGCGCTTGCGGCGACGCTGTTGGGTTCCACTGCCTTCGACAGCCTCTCCGCGCTGCCCGCCTGGCGGAATCTCCGCGACTCGCTCGGCGGCGATTCGGTGGTGGTTGCCACGATGATTCGCACAGTCGGACTGCTTACCGTAATCCTGGTCGTGGGAACAGTTTTCAGCCTGGCGGCCCGCGCGACCGGCGGTCTCGACCGCGTCGAGCGGGCTCGGCTGCCCGGCCTGCTCGCCCACAGCATCACACCGATCATCGCGGGCTACGTGATCGCGCACTACCTGACCTTTCTAGTCGAGAAAGGTCAGAACACGCTGTTGCTCTTCGAAGATCCGTGGCAGCGTGGCTGGAACCTGCTCGGGCTCGCGGGCCACCGCGTGCACTACGTGCTGTCGAACCATCCCTCCGTGCTGGCCACCACCAAGGTGCTCGCTGTCCTCACCGGTCACGTACTCGGCGTCACCGCCGCCCACGACCGCTGCCTGCGCCTGCTACCGCCCGCCCATCGCGCTACCGGCCAGCTCGCCCTCATGCTGACAATGGTCGGATTCACCTTCACCGGGTTGTATCTGCTGTTCGGCGGATGAATCGACCGCGGGACCGGTAGACGCACTACCGAAATGGTCGTTGTTCAGCCCTCGATGGTCCAGACCTTGGCCGCCGCTTCCCCGGTGAGCTTCGCGAGCAGTACGCATCGCGGAATCGTCTGGCCGGCAAAATGATCGAGCGACGGCACCACCACATGGTGCGCGTCGGCCCGCTTGAGCTCCTGCGTGAGCTCGGCGAACGCGGTACCGTCACCTGAAGTCGATTCATGGAACGTTGCGGCGAAGCAGAGGCCCGCCTCGCGGGCGAGGGTGCTCATTGCATCCTCTAGCTCTGCACTGCGACCATCGGCCAAATCTTCACGCAAGTACCCATAGATCAACGCCTCCACCCGAACCTCCGTTGGATTGGATCGGTGTTCTTTTGGTATGGAACACCCCGCCTTCCGTGGCGTACGGTACTCCTGCAAGGACAGATGTACTTGCAAAAGCAATATGGCGACCTTCCCACACCGACATCCAGTATTGCGAACTCCACACTGCGAATGCAGCTGTCAACCCGCGGACACCTGGATGCCCTGGCCCGCCCTCGGCGACGCTACGGTGCTTGGCTATTGGGCCGCACACCACTTGCCGAAACGATTTATCACGATATCGACGAACCTCCGCCGATTCGAGCTGACTCGAGTTCACTTCTGGCTATCCTCATGCGCCATGGACGAGATCGAACTGCAACCGCCGACAGTCGCGTCCCCACGCCACACGGGACTCATCGTGGATGTCGCCGACGTCGGCCTCGGCAACCCAATGGCCGCAACGGGCGAACCGACCCGCCCTTACATTCGCTGCACCGACAGCACCCTGCTACAGCTGCCCGAACAACTGCACGACTGGGCGATCACCGTCATCGCAACCACCCACGCCCACTTGGCCACTCGTCATCCGACGATGTTCCCCCGCCAGATCGAGTTCGGCGTCCTCGACGGCGCCATGTACGCCGAACTGCTATAGACACCCGCCGACCGCGCGCGGCAGGCAGAGGCACGTGCCGGTGGCAGGATGGGAGCGGTCAGGATCCTTGGAGCCGAGGTGCCTGCTCCCATTCATGGTTCAGCATCGCGTAGACCGCGGTATCGCTCCACTCGTTCTTGGACCACAGGTCTTGCGCATGCAAAGCTTCGCGACGCATTCCGATCCGCTCCAGAACACGGGCGGAGGCATGATTGCGCGCATCCAGCCTTGCGGTAATACGGTGCAACGACAGCCCTTCGAACCCCAATCGCAAGAGCACGCTCGCCGCCTCGGTGGCATAACCGCGCCCTGCCGCATCCGGCGAAAACACGAATCCGATCTCACCGGTGCGGTTCTCGGCATCACGCCAGAACAAGACGACATCGCCGAGCAGCCGACCGGACGTCGCCTCCTCGACGCACAGATTGAGCGCCTGACCGACTTCGGTGAGCTCAGTTCTGGCCCACACCCCCGAGACCCGCTCGGCCACCTCGACGCGAGACATCGGTTCGTACGGCAAATACCGACAGACTTCGGGCCGAGACTTATACGCATGCATGTCGTCGATGTCCGCGACGGTTGCCGGTCGAAGTAGGAGTCGCTCGGTCACTATCGGGTAGTCCGGTTGCAGCACGCCTTCCGACCCTAGCGGCCGCCGACCTTCGGCGGCGCCGCCACCGCGATTCACAAGCGGCTTGTGTACAGGTCGTGCATCGGTCCGCCCCAACTCCGTCACCCCTGAATAAACGATATGTGACCAGCGTTACAGTGGTTGCGAGCAAACACGAAGGAAACCGATTGAACACAGCAGCGCGCGGCAACCCCTGGGTCGCCGTCAGACCGGATGACGACCTCACGCAGTTGGCGCAACGAGTGTCGTCCGCGCACCGCTCCTTCCTCGAAGGCGTCGACCGTCCGCCGACGCCACGCCCCGATGGCGGCTCGGTGCGTCCGGTGGTTCTCGATTCCTGGCGGCGCAGCCGCAACAACGGTGTGAACCCGGACGGCTTCGGCGATGCGGTGGATCTCGACGGTCTGGAACTGCAGCGGTATCGGGCCGCGCATCCGACGGCGCTCATCCGGCCGGTGGTGCGAAAACTGCTGGTCGAGGACGCCGCCGAGGCCGGACTGCTCGTGGCGATCAGTGACGCCGAGGGCCGATTGCTCTGGGTCGAGGGCGATTCGAGGGTCAAGGACCGGGCCCTTGCGATGAACTTCGTGGAGGGCGCGGACTGGAGTGAGGACAGGGTCGGCACCAATGCCCCTGGTACCGCACTCGCCCTCGATCACCACGTGCAGATCTTCGGGGCCGAACACTTCAGCCGCGTCGCGCACGAGTGGAGCTGCTCGGCCGCCCCCGTGCACGATCCGCTCACCGGCCAAATCATCGGAGCCATCGACATCACCGGCGGCCCGCGCGTCGCCGCGGTGGAGGCATTGTCGCTGATCAGGGCAACTGTGCTGGCCGCGGAATCCGAGCTGCGGTTGCACCTGCTCAACTCGCCCAAGCCGCTCGATGCGGCGACGCCGCGACTGCGGGTGCTCGGCTCGGACCGTCCGTCGCTGACCCGTGACGGTGAGCGCATCCGGATGTCGCAGCGGCATGCCGAGATCCTGTTGCTGCTGGCCGACCACCCGGAGGGACTGAGCGCCGACCACCTCGCGATGCTGCTCGACGAATCGGAGCTGGATCCGGTGACGGTGCGGGCGGAGCTGTCCCGAGTGCGAAAGCTATTGGGCGCCAACGGTCTCGCCTCGCGACCGTATCGACTACTGATGGAGCTCGACACCGATGTCGACGAGGTCCGACGGGCACTCGCGCGCGGCGATACGACGGCGGCGTTGCGCGCCTATCCGGGCCCGATCCTGCCCCGCTCGCTGGCGCCCGGCATCACCGAGCGGCGCGCCGAGTTGCGTGGTCGACTGCGTGCCGCCCTGCTGACGGCGGGTGATCGCAGGCTGCTCGGCCGGTGGACCAGTTCGGTCGACGGGCGCGACGACGTTGCCGCGTGGACCGCCTACCTCGCTTCCCTCGACCGCCAGTCCTCGATGTATGCCCAGGTCAAATCCCAGCTGACGCTGCTCGACCACAAATTGGGCATTTGACCAGTTTTTTGCAACTGTCGTGCAACATGGACGCTCGTAGTGTTCCGGGTCACACCTGCCGCAGGAAATGTCACAAGACCGAGGAGCATTCGATGACCGTCTTCGCCCGCCCAGGAACGCCCGACGCCGCCATGTCGTTCCAGGCCCGCTACGACAACTGGATCGGCGGCGAATGGGTAGCGCCCGTCAAGGGGCAATACTTCGAGAATCCGACACCGGTCACGGGTCAGCCGTTCTGCGAGGTCGCCCGCGGCACCGCCGAGGACATCGAACTCGCCCTCGATGCCGCCCACGCCGCCGCGCCGGCCTGGGGCAAGACCTCGGTTGCCGAACGCGCGATCATCCTCAACAAGATCGCCGACCGGATGGAACAGCACCTCGAGGCGATCGCCCTCGCGGAGACCTGGGACAACGGCAAGCCGATCCGCGAAACCCTGGCCGCCGACATCCCGCTCGCGATCGACCACTTCCGCTACTTCGCCGGCGCCATCCGCGCCCAGGAGGGCTCGCTGTCGGAGATCGATGTCGACACGGTCGCCTACCACTTCCACGAGCCGCTCGGCGTGGTCGGCCAGATCATTCCGTGGAACTTCCCGATTCTGATGGCCACCTGGAAGCTCGCACCCGCCCTCGCCGCGGGTAATGCCGTCGTCCTCAAGCCTGCCGAGCAGACCCCGGCCTCGATCCTGTTCCTGATCAGCCTCATCGGCGATCTGCTGCCGCCCGGCGTCCTCAATATCGTCAACGGCTTCGGCGTCGAGGCGGGCAAACCACTGGCATCGAGCCCGCGGATCAAGAAGATCGCATTCACCGGCGAGACCACCACCGGCCGCCTGATCATGCAGTACGCCTCCCAGAATCTGATTCCGGTCACCCTGGAGCTCGGCGGCAAGAGCCCGAACATCTTCTTCTCCGATGTGCTCGCCGCGAATGACGACTACCAGGACAAGGCCCTGGAAGGCTTCACCATGTTCGCGCTCAATCAGGGCGAGGTCTGCACCTGCCCGTCGCGCGCACTTATCCAGGCCGATATCTACGACGAATTCCTGGCCTCGGCCGTGGTGCGCACCAAGGCTGTGCGGCAGGGCGATCCGCTCGACACCGAGACCATGATCGGCGCGCAGGCCAGCAACGATCAGCTCGAAAAGATCCTTTCCTACATCGAGATCGGCAAGGGCGAGGGCGCCACACTGCTCACCGGCGGCGAGCGCGCCGACCTCGGCGGCGACCTGTCCGGCGGCTACTACGTGCAGCCAACGGTCTTCGCGGGACACAACGCGATGCGGATCTTCCAGGAAGAAATCTTCGGCCCCGTCGTCTCGGTCACCTCGTTCGCCGACTACGACGACGCCATCAAGATCGCCAACGACACCCTCTATGGACTCGGCGCGGGTGTGTGGTCGCGCGACGGCGCGGTGGCCTACCGGGCCGGCCGCGACATCCAGGCCGGGCGGGTGTGGACCAATACCTACCATCAGTACCCCGCGCACGCGGCGTTCGGCGGCTACAAGCAGTCCGGGATCGGCCGCGAGAACCACCACATGATGCTCGACCACTACCAGCAGACGAAGAACCTCTTGGTCGGCTACGCGTCGAAGGCGCAAGGCTTCTTCTGATGGTCGATGCCGCTGCGGCAATCCCCCGGCGGGTGCGTGCCACCGCGGCGGCGATGGATCTGCTCCGTCGCCTCCGCGGTCTGCACGGGCCGCTGATGCTGCACCAGTCCGGCGGCTGCTGTGACGGCTCGGCTCCGATGTGCTATCCCGCAGGCGAATTCGTGGTCGGCGACCGCGATGTGTTGCTCGGACTGCTGGATCTGCGGTTGCTGGTGGACGAACTGCCCGACACTGCGCCCGAACCGGACGATATCGCGCCGGTGTGGATCTCGGGCCCGCAGTTCGCCGCCTGGCAGCACACCCAGCTCGTCCTCGACGTCGTGCCGGGACGTGGTTCCGGATTCAGCCTGGAATCGCCGGAAGGGTTCCGATTCCTCAGTCGCGGAAGAGTTTTCGAGCAAGCCGAACTGCTCGCGCTGGCCACGGTCGACACTGTGACCGGCGCGGGCTGGGAGCGCGGCGAGCGTCCCGCACCACCAACCCAACCCCAGGTCGTCGCCGAAGCGGCCGATGCCTGCCCTGTTCCCGGCCGCGGAACATCCCAGAACACCCTGTGATTCATCCAGCAAGAAGGAGGTCGCAATGGCGATCCCCACCAATAAGCCCACCCACGAGGACTTCCACACCGAGGACAGTGCCTACCTCGCGAAGCGAACCCTGAAGTCGGGGTCCGCGGGCTGGTTACTCCTCGCCGGTCTCGGCATCAGCTACGTGATCTCCGGCGACTACGCCGGCTGGAACAACGGCCTGGCGCAAGGCGGTTTCGGCGGACTGCTCATCGCCACCGTGGTAATCGCAGGCATGTACCTGGCCATGGTGCTCGGCATGGCCGAGATGTCCTCGGCGTTGCCCGCCGCGGGTGGCGGCTACACCTTCGCCCGGCGCGCGCTCGGGCCATGGGGCGGCTTCGCCACCGGCGCAGCCGTTCTCATCGAGTACGCCATCGCGCCCGCCGCCATCGCGACGTTCATCGGCGCCTATGTCGAATCGCTGAACCTGTTCGGCATCACCGACGGCTGGTGGGTCTATCTGGCGGTGTATGCGTTGTTCATCGGCATTCATCTCACCGGTGCCGGTGAGGCGCTGAAGGCGATGTTCGTCATCACCGCGATCGCGTTGGTCGGTTTGGCTGTCTTCGCGGTGTCGGCCTGGGGATTGTTCGACGCGGGAAAGCTGACCGACATCCCGGCCGATCCCGCGGCTGTGGGCAGTTCGTCGTTCCTGCCGTTCGGATACTTCGGGATCTGGGCCGCGGTCCCCTTCGCGATCTGGTTCTTCCTGGCCGTCGAGGGTGTGCCGCTGGCTGCCGAAGAAGCGCGGGAGCCGGAGAAGAACGTGCCCAAGGGCATCATCATCAGCATGCTGGTGCTGATCGTCACCGGCGCGGCCGTACTCTTCCTCGCCACCGGCGCGCTCGGCGCCGAGGCGATTTCGACCTCGGGCAACCCGCTGGTCGAGGCGCTCGGCGATTCCGGCGCCGCCAAGCTCGTCAACTACATCGGTCTGGCCGGATTGGTCGCAAGCTTCTTCTCGATCGTCTATGCCTACTCGCGCCAGACCTTCGCGCTCTCGCGGGCCGGATACCTGCCGACGAGCCTGTCGGTCACCAACGCGCGCAAAGCGCCGATGCTCGCGCTGATCGTGCCCGGCATCATCGGATTCGCACTCTCGCTGACCGGTGAGGGCGCGATGCTGCTGAACATGGCCGTCTTCGGCGCGGCGGTGAGCTACGTGCTCATGATGATCAGCCATATCGTGCTGCGCGTCCGCGAGCCGAACATGCCGCGGCCCTACCGCACCCCGGGCGGCATTCTCACCACGGCCTTCGCCCTCGTGATCGCCTGCGCCGCCGTCATCGCCACCTTCCTCGTCGACCGCACGGCCGCGACCTGGACCCTGCTCGCCTTCGCCGGGTTCATGGCCTACTTCGGCCTCTACAGTCGCCATCACCTGGTCGCCAACTCGCCCGACGAGGAGTTCGCCGCCCTGGCCAAGGCGGAGGAGGAGCTCGAATGACGATCTATCACCAGCAGATCGGCGGCGCCAACTACACCTTCGACAGCCTTGTCGAATTGATGGCCAAGGCGACGCCGCGGCGTGGCGGCGACGAATTGGCCGGCTGCGCGGCGGCATCCGACGCCGAGCGGGCGGCCGCGCAGTGGGCGCTGGCGGAGGTGCCGCTCGAATGGTTCCTCCGCGAACTCTTGGTGCCCTACGAAGACGACGAGGTCACCCGGCTGATCATCGACTCGCACGATCGCGTTGCCTTCCAGGCGATCTCGCATCTGACCGTCGGCGGCCTGCGGGACTGGCTGATGGAGACATCGGCCCGCGATGACGCCGCCACCAGGCTGCGTGCGGTGTCCCCGGGGCTGACACCGGAAATGGTGGCCGCGGTCAGCAAGATCATGCGCAATCAGGACCTCATCGCGGTCGCCCGTGCCGCCGAGGTGACGGCGGGCTTCCGCACGACGATCGGGCTGCCCGGACGACTGAGCACCCGCTTGCAACCCAACCATCCGACCGACGACCCGCGCGGTATCGCCGCCGCAACCCTCGATGGCCTACTGCTCGGCTGCGGCGACGCCGTGATCGGCATCAATCCGGCAACCGATTCGCCGCATGCCACCGCGGATCTGCTGCACCTGCTCGACGAGATCCGGCAGCGCTTCGCCATTCCGACCCAGTCGTGTGTGCTCTCGCATGTGACCACCACGATCGAGCTGATCGAGCAGGGCGTTCCGGTGGATCTGGTCTTCCAATCCATCGCGGGCACCGAAGGTGCGAATACCGGCTTCGGGGTGAACATCTCGCTGCTGCGCGAAGGCAACGAAGCGGGGCGATCGCTGCATCGCGGCACCGTCGGCGACAACGTGATGTACCTGGAAACCGGGCAGGGATCGGCGTTGTCCGCGGGCGCGCACCTGGGCACCGGCGGCAAACCCGTCGACCAGCAGACCCTGGAGGCCCGCGCCTACGCGGTGGCAAGAGACCTGCAGCCGCTCTTGGTGAATACGGTCGTCGGCTTCATCGGCCCCGAATATCTCTACGACGGCAAACAGATCATCCGGGCCGGTCTCGAAGACCACTTCTGCGGCAAATTGCTCGGCCTGCCCATGGGCGTCGACGTCTGCTACACCAACCACGCCGAAGCAGACCAGGACGACATGGACACCCTGCTCACCCTCCTGGGTGCGGCCGGAGCGGCGTTCGTCATCGCAGTGCCCGGCGCCGACGACGTGATGCTCGGCTACCAGAGCCTCAGCTTCCACGACGCCCTGTACGCGCGGCGGGTACTGGGCCTGCGGGCCGCGCCGGAATTCGAGACGTGGCTGCAAGGACTCGGCATGGCCGATGCGGCGGGCCGGATACTTCCGGTCGAAATCGCCTCCTCCCCGCTGCGCGAATTGACCGGAGCGCTATGAGCATCGAGCGCAGACACCAAGCGCCACAAGACTTCTGGGACACGCTGCGCCCGAGCACGCAGTCCAGGATCGGTTTGGGCCGGGTCGGCGATGCGCTGCCGACCGCGAGTGTGCTCGAATTCCGCTCGGCCCATGCCGCGGCCCGCGACGCGGTACACCTGCCACTCGACGTGTCCGCCTTGGCAACTCGGGTCGAAGCCGTCGGCCTCGGCGCCCCCGTGACCGTCGGCAGCCGGGCCACCTCCCGACCCGAATACCTGCGCCGCCCCGACCTCGGCCGACTCCCCGCCGACCTGACCGCTGTCCCCCACACCGGTGCCGACCTCGGCTTCGTCCTCGGCGACGGACTGTCCCCACGCGCGCTCATGGACCACGGCGCACCGCTACTTGCCGCCCTCGCGGAAGAACTCGCCGACAGCTATTCGATCGCGCCTCCGGTCATTGCCACCCAAGCCCGCGTCGCCCTCGGCGATCACATCGCCACCGCGATGGGCGTGCGCACCCTGGTCGTGCTCATCGGCGAACGCCCGGGCCTCTCGGTGGCCGACAGCCTCGGCATCTACCTCACCCACCTGCCGAAGCCCGGCCGGACCGACGCCGACCGCAACTGCATCTCCAATATTCATCCGCCCGAAGGCCTCGGCTACCACCAGGCGGCAAAGGTGGTGTCCAGCTTGATCTCCGGCGCACGGAAGCTGGGCAGATCCGGCGTGGACCTCAAGGACACCTCCCGCACCGAAGAGCTGGTTTCCACCGCGGTGCTGACGATTCCGGGGCCGGTCGAATAACACGTTGAATAATCGACGACAATTGTGTGCCAACCGTTTGACGGCTCCGCCTCGCAGTGCGGTGATAGTGGTATTCCTGCAGCCCGCCGCCGCGAGAATGACGGCATCGCACTCCAGCGAGGTACGTACGTATACCGACCGATCCGGGAGCCCTCATGTTCGGCCGCAGCCACGTCGTCGGCCACAAGAACCGTCAACGCGAACTGTGACCTGCGGCTCGGCGACCCGGCAGGCAGGGTAATCCATTCGGGCCTCTTAGCGCGGCCGCCCGTGGGTCTTGCCATCGACTACCTACGCAACACAGAGGGAGCACATACGGCGAGCTACCGATGCGCAACGTCGGCCGCTCGGCCATGCTCATCATGTCGACCGACGCAGTCCGCAGGCCGTGTGGCAACTATCCACCCGCACTATTGATCATTCAGGAAGTACCTCAGATGACCGAACAATCGGTGCAAATAAGGCCCGTTCGCCCGTGTGGCATTGCGGTAGATCGCATCGGCGCAAAGAGCGCAGCGACCAGAGGTCGGCCTGGTCGGAACACACAGGGCAAAGTCAGTCTGGTCGATGTCGCCATGGAGTGCGGGATCGCGGCCATTCAGCAACGGATTGCCGATCTACGTTCCGACGGCCATTACACGGCAGCGCTGTGTATCGAGCGAGAACTCGCTCAGTTGCTGCCGGACTCGCTGCCGTGATGCCCTGAGGGTCGCAGTGCAGGGCTGACTCGTCCACCGCGAGCAAGCAGTTGCGGTCATGTCGAGTCGCTGACTCAATCCCACAGCCGCGAGCAGGGGAGCTCAGGCAGCACGGCGGAGATGTCGCTATCGATGGTCACCTGCAGTGCGGGTGACCATTTCGCCAGTGCCGCAGTGAAATTGCGAGCCTGCTCCACGGTCGCTCGGAACGCGAGGGCCAGCGCTCCGGATCCGATCCGGAGGCGGCATTCGACGGGTTGCTTCTTCATGGTGCTCTCCGGGTGATCGAAGGTCGGATGCGCGCAGACAGACCGTCTGGCCGAGCCTGCCGAAGAGGCGGACGAACGGTGCGGCCCACACCATGGGCCTCGAGCTGCCTGAAGTCCTTCATCGCATCGCCTTCCTCTCATCTCTGATCCTTCGATTGTGGCCTGGGCAGGGAGCATGTCTGTCGGGGCAGACTGAGTTCATGGCAGCAATTCCGCCCACCCTTCGTGGACATTGGCATGACGCCCTACCGCTATTGGGGTGTATGCAGGCTGACCAACCCGATGAACGCGAACCTGCGGCGCCTGGGTGACGTGGCTGGGCGGTCTACTGCCCAGCCAAAGGGGCAAGCCGAACCGACGGAACGTCCGCGGCACTACATCCGAGAGCACCCCACCGACGATCGGCAGGTTGCTCAGCCACTCCAAGCTTCACGCGATGGCGGCGACGGTGTCACGGCCAGTCTCACCTACCAGGACACGCTGCCGGTGCCGAGACCCGTACCGCACGGTCTCGGCACTGGCGCCAGACCGTCACAACCCTGGTCATAGCGCCGGAAATCCCGGTTACACGCGCTGGATCACCTATTTTCTCTGGTCGGGTCATTCGCCTGGAAAGGGGAATTTATCGTGGTGAAGTATTGGACAATCGCACCGACGGCAATAGGGGCCGTGACGAGAAGTTGACCGGCGAGGGTGCCGAGTGCGCCCACCGCAATGATGCCGCCGATACAGCCGACGGCGGCAGCGGGGATGAACGGCCCGAACATGCCGATGATGGTGGCAGCGGCCACGGTCGCACCGGCGATGCCACCGAGTACACAGCCGACGATACCGCCGCCGACACCGCCGACCGTGGTGCCGATGGCGGCACCCGTCGCAATAGTGTCCTTCAGCCGAGTGAAGGCCGCGACTTCACGTTCGTACGGCGTTCGCCACAGCGCCTGGTCTTCGAAGGGGAGGGCAACCGGCTGGTAATTCGCATGCTCGATGTCGAATTGCGGCGTGAACGTTGCTGTCCGGCCCTCGATTACGGCGGCAATGGGAAACACGAAATCGTCGACGCGGAACTCCAGCGGAGTGCCTGCGAGAACGGTTCCGTCGACTGCTCGGACTTCGAATGTTCCGTTCTCGACCGCCATCGAACCCGAATCGATCTGTATGACCGCGTTGTCTTCGGAAGCCGTGGTCGTGTAATTGATTACGCCGCTGTCGGTGGTCTGCGGAGCCGCGCTCGCGGTTCCCGCCGTGATGCCGACAACCGCGATGGCCAGTGTCGATACTGTAGAAATTTTGCTCAGAAACATGTTCCCGGAACCTAACTCAGTCGTGTGGATGGTGCGAATACCTGTCGTTCGGAGCCGGATCGCCGGCTCCGAACGCCCGGTGTGTCAATCCTGTTGCGCCCTGCCGAGCACAGCGCCGGTGTTCGAGTCGACCGTCACCTCGTACTCGATGCCGTCGGGCGCTCTGAGTTCGACCTCCCAGACCGTGGTGCCCTTCTCGGCGTCGAGCTCTGCGGAGATCACCGTGCTGCCCGGCACCACCCCGAGCGCCTTGTCGATGGCCTGCTGCCGGTCGATCGTCGGGGCCGCGGTGAGCACCCAGTCGTGGTCCGGCGGGAACAAAGCGACAGTGTGCCTGTCGTGCCACCGGCTATCGGTGCTCGCACCCATGGCCACAGCGCCGCCGACGAAGAGAGCCGCCACCGCCGCGCCGACGAGCAGCCAGCGCAGGCCTGCGAGAACGCGGCGAAGAATGGGATCCATGATGAAACCTCCTGCGAGAGTGGTTGTCTCGATGCTGATGAGCACAATCGCAGCGTGTGGCTGAAGGCAGCCTGAAGGCACCTGAAATCCGTTTCAGGAACGGTCTGCCAGGCTGTGCGCATGCGTTTGCTGATCGTGGAAGACGAGCAGCGCCTGGCCGAGACCTTGGCCAAGGGGCTTGCAGCAGAAGGTTTTGCGGTGGATGTCGTCCATAACGGAATCGACGGCCTACATCGCGCGAGGACCGGCGACTACGACCTGGTCCTCCTGGACATCATGCTGCCCGGCATGAACGGTTACCGAGTGTGTGCCGAACTGCGCGCCACAGGCGACGAGACACCGGTGCTGATGCTCACCGCGAAGGATGGCGAATACGACGAAGCGGAAGGGCTGGACACCGGCGCCGACGACTATCTCAGCAAGCCGTTTTCCTATGTGGTGCTGCTGGCTCGTATTCGCGCCCTGCTGCGCCGCAGAACCCGCGGCGGCGCACCGGTGTTGAGCGTCGGCGACCTGACAGTCGATCCGAATACCCACACCTGCCGACGAGGGACGCAGGAGGTGACATTGACAGCGAAGGAGCTCGCGGTCCTGGAGTACCTCGCCGTGCACGCCGGGGCGATAGTGTCGAAATCGGATATCCTCCAGCATGTCTGGGATTTCGCCTACGACGGCGACCCCAACATTGTCGAGGTGTACATCAGCACGCTGCGGCGAAAGATCGACGCGCCGTTCGGGCGTCGGTCGATCACCACCGTGCGTGGCGCCGGATACCGCTTGGTGGCCGATCGTGGCTGACCGATCACGGTGGTGGAGTTCGGTCCGCGCCCGCACCACCGCGATGGCCACCGCCGTCGTCGCGATCGCTCTGGTGGCCGCCGGGCTGGCCGTACTTGCAGTGCTGCGGCACAACCTGGTCGACAGCGCAGGTCTGCAGGCGGAGTCGACCGCACGACACGTCGCCGCCCAGCTCGCCGCCGGGACCGACTTCCCGAATCTGGAGCTGCCCGACGCGGACAGTCAACCGGTGCAGGTGGTTTCGGCCGACGGGCGGGTCTTGGCGGCCGATGACGATCTACTCGGCCACGGGCCCATGGCCGAATTCTCCCCTACCGCCGAATCGGAGTCCGAAGACGACGAAGACGATGAGGACGACGAAGAGCCCGAGCCGGTATCCGCACCTGGCTCGGACACCATCGCATTCCGCGATATGCGACTGCCGGTGGCCCACGAGGACACCGGAAGCCACGACTTCCGGGTCGCCGCGCTCGACGCCGACATCCCGCGCGGACAGCACATCACCATCTATGCCGGCGCTTCCCTCGCCATCGCCGACAACGCCGTCGCCGGCGTCAGCCGTGCCATGTCGATCGGTCTGATTCCGTTGCTCGCCCTCGTCGCGGGCGTGACCTGGCTGGTCACCAGACGTGCTCTGCGCCCGGTGGAGGCGATCAGGAGCGAACTCACCGAAATCATGGGCGGCGACCTCTCCCGCCGGGTGCCGGTGCCCGCCTCGCACGACGAAATCGCCCGGCTCGCAACCACAACCAACACCACGCTGACCGCTTTGGAGGAATCCGCGCAGCGCCAGCGCCGCTTCATCGCCGACGCCGCACACGAGTTGCGCAGCCCCATCGCGAGCCTGCGCACCCAACTCGAGGTCGCCCAGGCCCATCCGCAACTACTCGAATTGGATGGACTGATCGCCGATTCCGTGCGACTGGAACATCTCGCCGCCGATCTCCTGCTGCTGGCCCGCCTCGACGCCGGCGAACAACCCCGCAGGGACCAAGTGGACCTCGCCGCGCTGGCTCGTGATGAATTGGCCCACCGCAACGGCGACCGCCACCCGGTCCAGGTGCACATACCCGACGACTGTGTCGCCGTGCGGGGCAGCCGGATTCAGCTCAGCCGCGTGCTGGCCAACCTGGTCGACAACGCGCAGCGCCACGCCGCCACCGCAGTGCGCGTCACGCTGACTCGCACCGACGGGATGGTGGTTTTGGCGGTCAGCGACGATGGCAGCGGTGTGCCGGAGTCCGATCGGGACCGGATCTTCCAACGGTTCGTCCGGCTCGACGAGGCTCGCAGCCGCGACGACGGCGGCGCGGGACTCGGTCTCGCCATTGTCCGCGACGTCGTCCAGCGTCACGGCGGCGAGATCCAGGTGGGTGCGAGCGCCGAAGGCGGCGCCCGCTTCGCGGTCACCCTGCCTCCTGCCGATCAATGAAGTGAGGTACCGAACGCGAGCGATCGCACCCTACCCGCCTACCCATCACACGCGGCTCATCAACCGAGTCCTGGCTCTGGACGCTATGGCACAGCCGGTGTTCCTCCAGCAATCACCGGCAAACCGGCCGCTTTCCACGCACGGAACCCACCGATGAGGTCCGTAGCGTTTCGCAACCCCAACTCGCGTGCGTCGCGGGCGGCCAGACTCGAGGCGTAACCCTCGTTGCACAGGATCACCACGGCGGAATCCTCGGTGAGGCCGGGCAGGCGGTGCTCGCCGAGTGGGTCCAGACGCCATTCGAGCACGATCCGCTCGACCACCACCGAGCCCGGGATCTCGCCCTCGGCGGAGCGATTCGCGAACGGCCTGATGTCCACTACGAACGCTCCGGCCGTTCGCAACGCCTCGGCCTGTTCCGGATCGACACGGACCAGGTGCTCACGGGCTCGCGCGAGCAATTCCTCGGCGCTCATACGCCTGCGAAATCCGTCAGGGCGCGGTACTCGCGCATCGGCCGCAGAGGTGGGGAATAAGCGTGCACCGTCGCGGTCTGCTCCCCCGCTACGTTGCGGAGCAGGTGCGCCCTGTTGGGCCCGAACGCGACAGTGGCGCCCGCCCGCCGCTCGGCGGTCCGCACCCGGTCGTTCGGGAACGCGAATTCCTCGTGCAGTTCGCCGCGCAATACTGTGAAGGAACCGGATGCGCCGCCGTGGTCGTGTGGTTCGGTGCCCTGTCCGGTGGTCCAGGACAACAGCCACAGTTCGACACCCATGGTCAGCGCGAGCCGCGTCCACCAGCGCTGACGAGAGTCGAATCGCACGATGCCGAGCAGCGGTTCGGCCAGCTCGCGTGTCACCGCGCTGGTCAGCTCGTGCAGTTCGTCCGGCGTCCACAGTGGTCGTTCCGCACGGACGAGATCGCTGAGTAGTGGAAAATCAATATCGGGATGGATGTCCTTGGTGTGCTTGAGGTTCACCGGAAGGGACGTCGTCACAGTGCGCTCCTGGCATCGTGGTGCGGTGGAAGATATGCAGCGTCACCGGCAACACGCACAGGCCACGACGCGAAGCAGGTCGACAACCCGATTTCGCGTGAGAAGCAGCCTTGGCACGTCGGACACCTTACACACCCCGTCGGCGACCTCCCAGCACGGGCAACCGCGAGGGCTCGCCGGTGAGATCCATTCCCCATCTTGACAATTCACCGAACGCGCCTCGCAAGAACCCCTTCCGACCCCAGCCGGAAGGGGTTTGCACCCACGGAGGTATGTCTACTTGTTCGCCGCCAACGCGATCAGATCACTGACCTCGCCCAGGTGGGAGACACTGACCGCATGTGAGGCAGCGACCTCGACGGTGTGGGCGGTAGCCCGCTCGACCTAAACCGTTGCGCCTGCACAGGGATGTTCTTGTCCTCGGTGGTGAGCAGGGCGAACGTGGAAATAGTTCGCCACGCTGCCGCTTCCTGTAGCGCGGCCAGAGCAACGGGCCGCTGGGTCGCGGCCGGCAACTCAGCGGTGTGGGTCATCGCGCGGGTCACGCTGGATGCAAGGCGGCCCGCAGCACCGCAACAGCTTGGGCGACAGCGGCTTTGGCGGCGGAGGTGTCGTGCATCGAGTTGACCATCACGAAGTCGTGGATGATGCCCCCGTAGCGGGCCTGGATCACCGGGACACCCGCGGCGCGCAGCTTGCCCGCGAATGCCTCGCCCTCGTCACGCAGCACGTCCGCTTCGGCGGTGATGACCAGTGCGGGTGGCAGGCCCGACAGTTGCTCGGTAGTCGCGCGCAATGGCGACGCGGTGATCTGCGCCCGGTCTGCCTCGCTGGTGGTGTATTGATCCCAGAACCACCGCATGCCCTCACGGGTGAGGAAGTACCCTTCGGCGAACCGCTGGTAGGAGCCGGTGTCGAAGTTGGCATCGGTGACCGGATAGAACAGCACCTGCTGCGCGAAGGAGACGTCGCCACGCTCCTTGGCCATCAGCGTCAGCGCGATGGCCATATTGCCGCCGACCGAATCACCCGCGATCGCAATCCGGGACGGGTCGAGCGCCTTCTCGGCACCGTGGGTGGTGACCCACTGGGCGACCCGGTAGGACTGCTCGTTGGCCACCGGGTATCGCACCTCCGGCGAGCGGTCGTATTCGGGGAAAACCACCGCCGCGTGTACGCCGACGGCGAGATCCCGAACCAAGCGGTCGTGGGTGTGCGCGTCACCGAACACCCAACCGGCGCCATGGGTGTAGATGAGCACGGGCAGGGTCTCGGTGACGCCCTGCGGCTTGACGATCCTGGCCCGCACCGAGCCCGTCGGGCCGCCCTCGATGGTGATCCACTCCTCGTCGATCTCCGGCTTGTCGATCGCCGAGTCCTGCACCGAATCCACAGCCTTGCGGCCTTCTTCCGGGGGCAACTGGTAGAGGAACGGAGGCTGGGAGGTCGCGTCGACGAACTCTTGCGCTGCCTGCTCGAGCGCGATTCCCAAGGGGTTTCCGGTCATCGTCGTTCCTTCCGGTAGGAATTGAATGTGTTGTGGTACTGCCGGTTTCGAAAGATCACGCGAGTTCGGCGAGCGCGTCGGTGAGGACGGTGACAACCTCGTCGGGGTGGGTTTGCATGACGAGGTGCGGTGCGTCGATCTCGACGACCGATCGCAGCCCGGCCCGCTGGTATCCGAACCGTTCGACGTCTGGGTTGATGGTGCGGTCAGCGCTCGACACGATTCCCCAGCTGGGCTTGGTCTTCCATGCTGCCACCGACGCGGGTTCATTGAAGGCGATTGCCGACAACGGCCGCTGGGAGACTGCGAGCACCTTCGCCCGCGCGGTGTCGAGGCCTGCAGCGAATACGTCGCTGAAGGCTTCGATGTCGACCGATACGTCGGTTTCCGGCTCGCCGTTGGCGGTCGGATAGGACGCGTAGACGAGGTTGGCGGCCAGCTCCGAGTCCGGGAAACCGCCTTGCAGCTGCCCCAAACTTTCGCCCTCTTCCAGGGCATAGCCCGAGACGAAGACGAGACCGACGACGTTGTCGGCCACCCCGGCGACGGTGATAACCGCGCCGCCGTAGGAGTGCCCTGCCAGGAGCACCGGACCCTCGATCTGCTCGACGAAAGACCTGATGTAGGCAGCGTCCGCCGACAGGCTGCGGTTGAACACCGGCGGAGCAACGACCCGGTACCCCTTGGCCAGCAGCCGTGCGGTGACCGGATGCCAGCTGGAGGCATCGGCGAAAGCACCGTGCACGAGAACAATGGTTGCCGCGAAGGACATGGAGTTCCTTTCTCGATCGCTCGGATCGATGTGGATGGCGTCGTGCCGCACTAGCTTCCGCTGAGCGTTCCCGGCCGCGCCCCTCTCTACGGGCCGCAAAAACCCCCGATCAGGACACGGCGGCCGCAACCGGCGATTCGAGAGCGGCGCCCGAGCCGGTGGAACGGAAACGCCGCTGGTACTTGCGCGGCGAGATGCCGAGCCTGGCCACGAAGGCGCGGCGCAACGCTTCACTGCTGCCGTAGCCTGCGGCCATCGCGGCCTCAGTGACGGTGTGCCCGGCATGCAACATATCCCTCGCGACACCGAATCGGATGAAAGCGACGTACTCGGCGGGCGATCGTTCGAGTTCAGCCCGGAACAGCCGCGTCAGGTGCCGGACGCTGACCCGGGCATGGTCGGCCAAAGTCTGAACCGTATGCGGGAAGGCGGGGTCTGCGCAGATCAGATCGACGGCCTTGCGGACAACGGGGCTGCGCGGCACCGGCCCACTCAGCGAGGCGGAGAATTGCGATTGTCCACCGGCTCGCTGCATGTACACCACCAGTAACTGGGCAACCCGGCGGGCGATGTCCGCGCCGTAGTCCTCTTCGACGAGTGCCAGCGCGAGGTCGACGCCTGCCGCGACACCGGCCGAGCTGTACAGGTTGCCGTCGCGCGCGAAGATCGCATCCGGTTCCACCACCACCGAGGGATACCGCCGCGCGAGTTCGGCGGCGAATTTCCAGTGGGTCGTCGCGCGTCTGCCATCGAAGAGGCCGAGGTCGGCCAGGACAAAAGCGCCACTGCAGATCGAGGCCAGCCGCCGCGTGTTGCAGGACAGGTGCCGCGCCGCCGCAATCACCTCGGGCGTCACGAACTTCGTCGGGGGCAGCTCGCTACCGGGAATCACGATGGTGTCGAAACGACCGGCGTCGGCGGCCGCGCCGCTCACCTCGATCCGCGCGCCGATCGAGGTCTGCACGTTTTCGCCATCGGCCGAGATCAGGACGAGCTCGTAACCGGGCACCGTCTGGTTGGCCTCCACGAAAACCTCGGCCGGGCCGACGAAGTCGAGCATCTTGACACCATCGAAGACCAGAATGCCGATGCGCCGACGGGGCGGCTCTGCAAAATTAGGGGCCATGTCAACCATTATTATGGAGGGACGCCTCCAGAACAAGTGACGTGGGCCGCCTCGCACCACGATTGGTACGGTGAGCGCATGGGCAGGCCGCGGCAGTTCGATGAATCGAACTTGCTCGACGCCGCCACGGAGTTGTTCTGGTCGCGAGGATTCGACGAAACCTCGGTGGAGGACGTCTCGCGCGCGACCGGCGTCGGGAACGGCAGCATCTACGCCGCCTACGGCAACAAACGAGGCTTGTTCCTCGCGGCGTTCGAACGCTACTGCGAGCGTCGCGCCCGATTCGTTCGCGAGGTCATCGGGTCCGCGCCCGGCTCGGCACGCGCCGCGGTGCAGACGCTTTTTCAAGCGATCATCGACGACTGCGCCGCACACCCGGATCGGCGCGGCTGCCTGATGATCAACAGCATCGCGCAGCTCGCCACCCGAATCCCCGATGTCGCCGCCATCAGCACCCGGACCACCACAGCCATGGAGCAGGGCGTCGCCGAGCGGCTGCACGACGCTGCCCGCCTCGGCGGGGACACCATCGACGAGGCCGTGCTCTCGGCACACAGCGCCAATATCGTGGTGGTGACACAGGGCCTGATCCAACTGAGCCGCTTAGGAATTCCACCGGAGCGGTTACGTGAAATCGCTGACGTGTCGAGCCGGTCGCTGCCTTCGGCGTGGGCCGATCACGTCGTCCACTGACTGTTCAGCTCTGATCGAGCTGTCCCAGCTCCCGGATGACTCGGGCAAAGGCACGGACCTGCTCGGTTTCCCTATCGCTGCGCCAGACCGGCGCCCATCGCACCAAGACGGAATCGGTGATGGGTAGATAGGTGATGCCAGGGCGGTTGTAATAGCGGGCGATGTGGCTCATGCCGCTGGTGAGGATACCGCCGGTGCTGGCGGTGGTAAGGATGTCTTCGAGCGTCGAGATCGGGGCGACACGGTGGATGGGTCTGCCCGAAGGAGTCTGGAAGGGGCTGACGGCGTCCTCCCAGTAGTCGGGCAGCGGTGCGCTGGGTTCGAGCACGCCACGGTCGCCGAAAACCTCCAGTGACACCCATTTCTCACCCGCGAGTTCGTGATGGTCGGGCATCACTGCCACCATCGGCTCCACAGAGATGATCGGCCCGACGGTCACGCCCGGTTCTTCGACGGGCAACCACGCGATGATGATGTCGGCTTCGTCGCGATGCAGCGGTCCGAACTGATCGCTGAACTCGCTGCTGCGGATCTGCAGCTCCCAAGACGGGTGCCTGCTGCGGAAAACATCCCAGAACGGCTGGTAGTCATAGGGGTTGTAGCCGATCATGGCAACGCGGAGCACACCGGAAATACCCCTGGCGGCCTGGCGGGCGTGTTCGATCGCCTGAACGACGCCGTGATAGGCCGGCTGCAGTTCGGCAAGCAGTTGGCGGCCGAGCAGCGTGAGCTGGACGTTGCGGGGGTTGGACCGGTCGACCAGTCGGCCGCCGATCCTACGTTCCTGACTCTTGATCGACTGACTGACGCGGGCCTGCGAGATATGTAGCCGCCAAGCGGTTCTCCCGAAATGCAGCTCTTCGGCCAGCGTCAGAAAGATCTCTATATCTCGCAGTTCCACCGGGATGCTCCTGACAAGCCGTGCTCCATGACGACCGAAGACTACGATGTTTTCGCTGTTCGCGCGGCAGGTACCCCCGACGTCCCCTGCTCCGCGCCGACCAACCCCGCCGACCGCGGCGATCACCGCTCGCCCGCTGAACGAGCCACTGCCCCGTTTCGGAACAAAATTTTCCCCGAATCGCCCCCGACCAATACTTGAATGAGTAATACTTCGGAATGTGTCCACCAAATCGGATTTCGAGCGCATGCTGCGCGGGGCTGCACTGCGCGTGACGGCGCCGCGGCTGGCGGTGCTGACCGCGGTGCACAACCATCCACACTCCGACACGGACTCGATCCTCGGTCGAGTGCGCGAGACCCTCGGTGCGGTGTCCCATCAGGCCGTGTACGACGTGCTGCGGGCACTGACCGCCGCAGGTCTGCTGCGGCGCATCCAGCCGATGGGCACGGTGGCGCGCTACGAAACGCGCGTCGGTGACAACCACCATCACCTCGTGTGCCGGTCGTGCGGCGTCATCACCGACGTCGACTGCGCCGTCGGCGAGGCGCCCTGCCTGACCGCCTCGGACCACAACGGTTTCGTCCTCGACGAGGCCGAGGTCATCTATTGGGGCATGTGCCCCGACTGCTCCGCGAAACAGACGTCACCAACACCCCAGTGATCACAGCCCGATTCACTCACTCCCGAAAGGAATTGCCGTGCCCCAGGAACACCCGCCCATCGGAGAGGCGCAAACCGAACCCACCGCGAGTGGTTGCCCCGTCACGTCAGGTCGCCTCAAGTATCCGAGCGAGGGCGGCAGCAACCGTGACTGGTGGCCCAACCAGCTCAACCTGAAAATCCTCCAGAAGAATCCCGCCGTGGCCAATCCCATGGGCGAGGACTTCGACTATGCCGCGGAATTCAAGACCCTCGATCTGGCCGCGGTGAAGCAGGACATCGAGGAGGTGATGACAACCTCGCAAGAGTGGTGGCCCGCCGACTACGGCCACTACGGCCCGTTGTTCATTCGGATGGCCTGGCATGCCGCAGGCACCTACCGCATCAACGACGGTCGCGGTGGAGCGGGCGCAGGCATGCAGCGGTTCGCGCCGCTCAACAGCTGGCCCGACAACGCCAGCCTCGACAAAGCGCGCCGCCTGCTGTGGCCGGTCAAACAGAAGTACGGCAAGAAGCTCTCCTGGGCCGACCTGATCGTCTACGCGGGCAATGTTGCACTGGAGTCGATGGGCTTCGACACCTTCGGCTTCGGCGGCGGCCGCGTCGACCAGTGGGAGCCAGAGGAGGACGTCTACTGGGGTCCTGAGCACACCTGGCTCGACGACGAGCGATACACCGGCACCCGGGATCTCGAGAACCCCCTCGCCGCAGTTCAGATGGGCCTGATCTACGTGAACCCGGAGGGGCCCAACGGCAACCCGGACCCGCTCCTCGCGGCCACCGACATCCGTGAGACGTTCCGTCGCATGGCCATGAACGATGTCGAGACGGCGGCGCTCATCGTCGGCGGCCACACCTTCGGCAAGACGCACGGTGCGGGCGATGCTGACCTCGTCGGCCCCGAGCCGGAGGCCGCTCCCCTGGAAGAACAGGGCCTCGGCTGGAAGAGCTCCTTCGGCACCGGTGTCGGCAAGGACGCGATCACCAGTGGTCTGGAAGGCACTTGGACGCCTACACCGACCAAGTGGGACAACAGCTTCCTCGAAACCCTCTACGGCTACGAGTGGGAGAAGACCAAGAGCCCCGCCGGCGCGTGGCAGTACATCCCCAAGGACGGCGCCGGGGCGGGCACCGTGGCCGACGCCCACGACCCGTCGAAGAGCCACACCCCGGTGATGCTGACAACGGACCTCTCGCTGCGGGTCGACCCCGTCTACGAGCAGATCACCCGGCGTTGGCTCGACCACCCCGAAGAGCTCGCGGACGAGTTCGCCAAGGCCTGGTACAAGCTGACCCACCGCGATATGGGGCCGATCGTCCGCTACCTCGGGCCGCTGGTCCCGCAGGAGGCGCTGCTGTGGCAGGACCCTGTCCCCGCGGTGACGCACGATCTCATCGGGGCAGCCGACATCGCCGCCCTCCGGAGCCAGATCCTGTCGTCGGGTCTGTCTGTCTCGCAGCTTGTTTCGACCGCGTGGGCGGCGGCGTCGTCGTTCCGCGGCAGTGACAAGCGTGGCGGCGCGAACGGCGGACGTATCCGCCTCCAGCCGCAGAGCGGGTGGGAGGTCAACAACCCCGACGAGCTCGCACAGGTGGTGCGGACTCTGGAGGGGATCCAGGAGTCCTTCAACGCGACCCAGACCGGGAACACGCGGGTGTCGTTCGCCGATCTCGTAGTGCTCGCCGGGTCCGCGGCCGTCGAGCAGGCCGCCAGGAACGCCGGCCACGACGTCGAGGTGCCGTTCACGCCGGGACGCACGGACGCCACGCAGGAGCAGACCGATGTGGAGTCCTTCTCGGCGCTGGAGCCGAATGCGGACGGCTTCCGCAACTACCTCGGCAAGGCCAGTAGGCTCCCGGCCGAGTACCTGCTGATCGACAAGGCGAACTTGCTGACCCTGAGCGGTCCGGAAATGACCGTCCTCGTCGGCGGCCTGCGCGTGCTCGGCGCGAACTACAAGCAGTCGCCGCTGGGCGTGTTCACCGCGACCCCCGAGTCGTTGACCAACGACTTCTTCGTGAACCTGCTCGACATGGGCACGAAGTGGGAGCCGACGTCGCCCGACGACGGGACCTACGAGGGCAAGGATCGCAACAGCGGCGAGGTGAAGTGGACAGGTAGCCGCGCCGACCTGGTCTTCGGGTCGAATTCGCAGCTGCGCGCTCTGGCAGAGGTCTACGCGACCGACGATGTGAAGCAGAAGTTCGTCGAGGACTTCGTCGCCGCGTGGACCAAGGTGATGAACCTGGACCGGTTCGACCTCGCCTGATCACGGCGCGACGACCGGCCGACGGGCCGGTCGTCGCGGCCTCGTACGGCACCCCGCGAGCAGATACCGCTCGCGGGGTGTCGTGCGCTTATTCTTCAGTGGCAGTGGCGGTTTCGTGGACCCGGCGCCACTGGTTGCGATAGTCGACAATGCTCGGTATCCCCGTGACCGTGCGGCGGGTCCCGCCGGCTCGGGATGTGCAGGCATAGCGGCGGTTTCGTTCACGAGTCCGCGGCGACGATGTGCACGCCGCTCGCGATCACGGCGGTCGCGGTCAGGCCGAAGATGGCGTGGAATGTGTCGCTGAAGTGGCTGGGGGAAGCGAACCCGGCCTCGGTGGCGGCCCGGGTGAGGTCCATCCCTTTGCCTACGGCAGTGGCGACGTACAGCATTCGTGCCCACACACGGTATCGGCGGAAACTGGTGCCCGCGTGTACCGAGAAGAGATGGAGAAATCGGGAGGTGGATAGCCCCGCCGCGGCGGCGAGTTCGGCCGCGGTGGGATTGCGGGCCGGTTGATCTCTGATCGTGAGCATGGCGGCGCGGATGCGTCCGTCGATGATCGGAGGTTCCGGTGCACCGAGCACACGTTCGAGCAGCGGCCCGGAATCCGGCGCCTGCGAGTCACGCAGATAACCGCCGATCGCAGACTCGGCTCGATGGTGGAAACAGATGCTCGGTGACTGGTCGAGCATCGCGGCGCGGAGGTTCCGACTGCGTGCCGCGCCGGGGTCGAGATACAAGAACAGCATTCGACCATCGCCGGAGACGATCTGATGCCTGGTCCGCGCGGGGATCAACGCGCTGCAGACGTGGCGTTCACCGCATTCCGACGCGTGCAGCGTGAACGGGGCATCCACCCCCATGGCGAAACAATCCACGGCAGTGGTGTGTGCGTCGAGATGAAATGACGGTCCGAGGTACGCGGCATGCCCGGGCCACAGCCAGATCGTCGGAGTCATACGCCTCATGATCGCACCGCGGGAACGCCTCATGCGATCGCGATCAACAATCCCGCACCGACCGCTTCGACGCAGAAATAGAACCAGATCGGATAGAACGGTGTCGCGGTGTCGAGTAGCCGCGACACCAATCGGCCACAGGCCATGCCCGCCAACGCGATACCGACAGCAATCACGATTCCGGCGTGGCGGTCGGTGCTGCCCGCGGCCGCCCACCACAGCATGGCCGCCACCGCGATGCCGAATCCGCCGTATACGGCTCGGATTTCGGAACGGCTCTGCGGCGTCTGGAGTCGGATGCCGAACGGCCGGGCCAGCGCGGCCGGAGCGATCAGCGCGAACACGCCCATGGCACAGAACATCACACCGATAGCGACGACGGTTGCGGTCCTCATCACGACGCCGCCACCCGGGTCGATGCAGGATCGGACGCCTTGCGCGTCACGAGCGCGAACCCGACGGCGAGCGCGATCAATCCCGCGACATCGAACCACGCGATCCGCACGAGCGACGAGTTTCCCGAAGGCTGGGCCAGCACCAGAATGATGAAGCCTGCGAAACTCGTCGCATTCGCCGTCACCGCGGCATTGCGCAGATGCGGCCGAAAAACGGCGACGAGCAATCCGACGCCGACTATCCCGAACAGCAACCCCCGATGCCGCAGCAGCACCTCGACATCACTGCTCACCGCATCGATGCCATATGCCGAGCGGGCCCACTGCGTCGATACCGCGCCGAGCATCGGCACCATATTGAGTAATCCGGCTGCAACGAGCAGCCCCAGTCCCCACCGTCGCACACCCATATCTCCTCCGATTTCCGTCGCTGCGATCATGACGGGCACACGGCACCGTCCGCTTCCAGAAACGTGTCGCGGCGCAAGCGGGTCCTCCTTTAGGAGGTTGTGGCTCGGAGTCGGTGTCGCCGAGGCTGGATCGCAACCGATTCAGTGCTTCGAAGGAGACCGCTCCGTTGCCCAGGCTCGACGTTCGCAATGCCGACACCACAGCGGCCGGTTTGTCCGCCCTGCGCCGGGGCGCACAAACCAGGGGTGGCCTGGTTCTTGCGGGTGGGTTGGCGGTATTCGTCGGTGCCGTGGTCGGCCTGCTCGTCAGCGGTCACGACTCGATCGTCCCGTCCACGGACTCCGATGATCGGCTGCCGCTGGCGGGTGCGTTGTTGCCGGTCGCCGCGGGGCTGCTACTGGTGCGACTGGTGCCGCTGCGCGCGGCCGTGCTCGCGCCCGAGGTCATCGGAGACCGGCGGGTGCTGGTCAGGGAGACCGTGGTGATCGCCTGGGTGGCGGTGCTGATCCCGACGGTGTTGTTCGCGCTTATCGTCGCGGGGACGTCGAGTGATGGCGTCCAAACCCTATGGGCCCTCGGCAAGCCGATATTCTTTCTGATCCTGCCCTGGCTCGCATTCCGGGCATTCCGCTCGGCGCACGACATATCGGCGCCACATCGGGAACAGCACGTGTGGTGGCCGCGGCGCGGGTGGCGCTGGCTCGCACCGATTCCCGCGCTACTGGCCTTCGGCTACCTCAGTTCGGTCGGGCCGTTCTCCGGTCCGCTCCCGAGTGCGGAGGATTATCCGGATCCGGTGGTGCTGGTCATCGGCGCCACGGTGACCGTGTTGACCGCCAATATCTGCGAGGAAGTGTTCTACCGCGTCATGCTGCAGACCCGGCTGGAAGCGCTGCTCGGCCGCTGGCCGGCAATCGTGCTCGCCGCGTTGCTGTTTGCCTGGCTGCACCTCCCGACACATGGACAGGGTTCGGCCGCACTGAGCGGATTGCCACTCACGTTGGGAGCCATCGTGGCATTCCAAGGCACCTACGCGCTGTTCGCCGGCTACCTCTGGGCTCGGTATCGCAATGTGTGGGTGTTGGTGGCGGCGCACACCATCATCAATACCGTTCCGTTGCTACTGATGTAGGCCGATGGGCAGGCAAGTACCGATCTAACGCCTCCCGCCGACCCCGCCCGATCGATCCCGGCCGTCCGCAGCCGAGGGCGCGGCGTCGAAGGCCAGCAGCACGCGGATGGCGTCGGCCCAATGACGCAGCGTCGTTTCGACCGATTTGTCGGAGGTGTGCAGCACTCTGGCGATCGCTGTGCCGCGCAGCATCGTGATGGTGAGGTCGCGGACCACCGGATACCTCGGGTGTGCGGTGATCAGCGGGCCGAACAGGTCATCGACAACGCGGAACAGATCGCGGCCCGCCGCGCGCTCGGCCGCGAGCAGCACCACCGCCAAGTCGGGGTCGGTGCGCGCGGCCGCCCACAACTCGGACTCCGCCTGCGCAGGCGGTCGCGTCATCGTCTCGTGCAGTGCCGTCAACGCGCGTTGCACCGGGTCGGCGGAGTCCCCGAGCCGTGCAGCGGCGGCGCGCGCAGCCTGCTCGTTCAGCTCGACCAGATTGGCGATCAGCGCCTTCGACAGATCATGGATGGTCGGGAAGTGGTGCAGGAGCGCGCCGCGGCTGAGACCGGCCGCGTGCTGGACAGCGACCGTGGTCAGGGCCGAGTAGCCGCGCTCGACCAATAGCTGGGTGGCCACGTCGAGGATGCGAGCTCGGGTGGCTCGCTTCTGTGCGTCGCGTGTGGTCAATGCCGGCCTTTCGCTGTGTTCGGCCATCGATGCCCGAGAATTTCACAGTCACTATTGACTGTCAATGCCGCGATCGGTCAAGCTCCATACAAACGCCCGACTTCGGCGGGCCCGGCCCGGACGCGGCGGCACCCGCCGTACTTCCGCCCCCAGCGAAGGGAAAAACCTTGACCGACAACAACACTCATTCCGGTCAGCGCCCGGCAGCGTGGTATGAGAACTGGACGGAGGTGCCCGATTCCCCCTGGCAGAATCGGCCCGAGCCCGGCGGCGACCGCGAATACCGGACGCTCACTTACGAGCGCGACGGACGCATCGCACGAATCACCTTCAATCGTCCGGAGAAGGGCAACACCATCACGCCCGACACCCCGATCGATCTGGCGCACGCGGTCGAGCGCGCCGATCTGGATCCGCGAGTGCACGTGATCGTGGTGTCGGGGCGCGGCAAGGGTTTCTGCGGCGGCTACGACCTGGACATGTTCGCCGAACAAGGCTTCGGCAGCGCCGACGCCGCCGTCGATACCACGGGCACCGTTGCCGACCCGGCGGTGCAGGCGGTCAACCACAACCCCTGGGGCACCTGGGATCCGATGATCGACTACGCGATGATGAGCCGGTTCAATCGCGGCTTCGCCAGCCTCATGCACGCCAACAAGCCCACCGTGGCCAAACTCCATGGCTTCGCCATCGCGGGCGGCACCGATATCGCGCTGTACGCCGACCAGATCATCTGCGCCGACGACACCAAGATCGGCTACCCGCCCACCCGAGTCTGGGGCATCCCCGCCGCAGGTATGTGGGCACACCGGCTCGGCGACCAGCGCGCCAAACGACTGCTCTTCACCGGCGACTGCCTCAGCGGCAAACAGGCCGAGGAATGGGGCCTCGCGATCGAATCGTGGCCCGCCGACGAACTCGACGCACGCACCGAAGCCCTCGTCGAGCGGATCGCACGCATGCCGGTCAATCAACTGATGATGGCCAAACTCGCCCTCAATTCGGCACTGCAGTCCCAGGGTGTCGCCAACTCCGCCATGATCAGCACCGTCTTCGACGGCATTTCCCGCCACACTCGCGAGGGCTACGCCTTCCAACTGCGTTCGGCCACTGTCGGTTTCCGCGAGGCTGTCCGCGAACGCGACGCGCCCTACGGCGACCACAAGCGCGCCCAGTTCGACCGCTGACCACCTGCCCGACAGACGGCGAACAACAGACCCGTCTCGGAGGGCCGACCGGGACGTTGGATGCCGCACCGATCCGTGTGTGCAAGGCCGTGGTGCTGATGATGCCCTGACGAAACAGCGATGACGCGCGGCCGACCCGAGCGATTTGTGACCCGAAATGTGACGCCGCCGCGGGGTGGGACTTTCCGGACCGCAGCCAGGGTTGTACGTGGCGTCGATATGAGGAGGTCATGTGGCACCGGAATACAACAGGAATCCCGCCGCGGTCACTGCGCTGTCGCCGGAGCAGTATCACGTCACGCAGGAGAACGGGACCGAGCGAGCATTCACGGGCGAGTACTGGGACAATCACGAGCCGGGTATCTATGTGGATGTGGTGTCCGGTGAGCCGTTGTTCGCCTCGGTCGACAAGTTCGACAGTGGCTCGGGATGGCCGAGTTTCACCAAACCGATCGACGCCGCGAATGTGGTCGAGAAGCGGGACTTCAGTCATCTGATGATCCGCACCGAGGCGCGTTCGGCGCACGGTGACAGCCATCTCGGGCATGTGTTCACCGACGGGCCGGCCGCGGCGGGCGGCCTGCGGTACTGCATCAATTCGGCGGCGCTGCGGTTCATCCACCTCGACGACCTCGAGGCGGCAGGTTATGGGCAGTACCGAACTCTCTTCGCGAAGGAGCAAGCGTGACCGACACGCGGAAGGCGATTCTGGCAGGCGGATGCTTCTGGGGCATGGAGGACCTGATCCGCAAGCAGCCAGGGGTGGTGTCGACGCGGGTCGGCTATACCGGCGGACGCAACGACCACCCCACCTATCGCAATCACCCAGGCCACGCGGAGGCGGTGGAGATTGTCTATGACCCGACGCGGACGGACTACCGGACGCTGTTGGAGTTCTTCTTCCAGATCCACGATCCGTCGACGAAGGACCGTCAGGGCAACGACATCGGCACCAGCTACCGTTCGGCGATCTTCTATCTCGACGACGATCAGCACCGTGTCGCGCTCGACACCATCGCCGATGTCGACGTCTCGGGCCTGTGGCCGGGCAAAGTGGTCACCGAAGTGACCCCGGCGAGCGAGTTCTGGGAGGCCGAGCCCGAGCACCAGGACTACCTGCAGCGCTACCCGGACGGCTACACCTGCCACTTCCCGCGACCGGGCTGGAAGCTGCCGAAACGGCAGACCACCGCACAGTAGGCACGGCACGCCGCGCCGCCCCGGACGGAGCCGCTGAGGCCATTCGAACGCGGGGCGGCCGGATTCGTTTGCCGAGCAGCGTGGAAGATGCGGACCGTGACCTGTTCATCGCGGGTCTCGGTCAATCGGACTGGTCGGCCCGAGAGCTTGCGCCGCTGTTCTGAGCTGCTCGGCTTCGGGCTTCCTGCCCAGATCCTCCAAACGTTCTGCCTGGCGGGTCATGGCGTCGACGAGAACGTTGGTCATGGAAGCCTTGGCTTCGATGACGCTGTCGCCCAGTGCGGCGAGGATGCGCCGGTCCAGGGCGATCTGCTCGGTAGCGACGGCAACGGCGGCGTCGGTTCGGCCCGAGAGGTCGAGGAAGTACGTTTCGAGCGTGAGCGAATCGGCGAAACGGCCGAGGTAGGGGCGACCAAGAACGGTTCGGGTGATGCGCCGGCGCAGCGCCGCCGATTCGGCACTGTGCGTGACGGCCTGCGCGAGTTCGCCTGCGGCGCCGAGCTTTCTGGCAGTTTCCAGCTGGAACTCCGCGACGTCGTCGAGTATCTGATGGTAGTCGAGGACGAACGGAGGCACCCGCACCCCGATCAGCTCCCTGGCGGTGGGGAGCGTGACAGACAGGGAGTGGGCGGCGTCGAATTACGAGGTGTTCGGCTTCACCAGTTCGGTATGAATCGTGAACCGCAGCAATGGCCCCTGCAACCACGCACGACCGACCTCGGTCGCCACCGCCCTGGCCATGATCACCGCCCCGATCAGACCCACACCGATGGCCGCGAGCCACACCCCGGGCGATTCGTGCAGGACTTTCACCACCGCGGCAACCGCCTCGAGCACGCCGAGCGCGATGAACACCCCTCCGCTCACCGCGATCACCCAGCGCCGTTTCGCACCGAGCACGATCTCGACCATGCCCTGGAATGTTCCGACCAACCCGATACCGGGTAGCAGCGCGAGGATGAAGTATTCGTTTCCGGTCAGCAGGATCAGCGGAACGACGATCGCCAGGATGACGACCGTTCCGATCAGAACCGCGCTGAGCCTGGGAAGCTCGTCACCCACGCGACCACTCTCGCACGAGACCCGCTACCGGACAGGGGTTTTCACCCGTTACGACACCGGAATCCCGGCGCGCAGGAAAGGTCGGACTAAACCCGAGGTCGATGACTCCACAGCACCGAAACGCGGCAAGTGCCCGCGGCGGACTCGAGTGGCGATCCCCCATTTTGCGGGCAAGAGCTCGTGTCATTGTGCACCGACGTCGGCTCCCTCTACCTCACCGAGCTGGTCCGATCCAACCGGATGTGATCTGCACCGACGCGATTCCGTTGCGCGGCACCGATGGCGTGCTGCGATTGTTCAAGGGCAGCGTCCAGCTCTTCCGCACCGCCGCGCACCTGCGCCACCACCACCGTCGGATGCCACGTGGAGTGATGATCTCGGTGAACGGACCAGGACATGAGGCCTGGACGGCGCAGCCGAGGTCTCAGGTGGACGGGCCGAAGCGGCGTGCGAATTCTTCGGCGAGGCTACCTCCTGCGGCGGCGACGATGGCGCCGACCGCGGGGTGGCCGATCAATCCGGTGATGGCACCGGCCAGCTCGGGCAGTCGGCGCGCGAACCAGTTTCGTACATATTCCATGGTGGAAAGGTCCGGTTCGGTCGCGGTGGCGGCCTCTTCGAGTTCGTCGAGCCGTTCGTGAGCTTGGTCGCCTAGTGGGCCCTCGGCTGGCAACTGCACACGGACGCGGGCGAACTCGGCCTGCAGTGCCGAGAGGTCGGCGCCAATGTTCAGGCTGGAGTCACGACCGGCATCGACACGGCTGACCGTGTTGTGGTTGACTGCGGAATGGGCATGCGCCGCGCCCGATCAATTCTCCAGGTACGACAGTTCGATTTCGCCGCACTCAGGGGTTGTCTTCTTCGCCGCGGCCGACCGCCACCACCTCCACTACCGGCACCACCGGTACGTCCGGCACATCCTGGGGAATCGATTCCAGTTCCCCGAATTGTGGCTCCGCGGGAAGAGTGACCGGAATGCCTTCCAGCAGCCCTCCCCCGGGGATGTTCTCCCACCGTGCTCGGTACGTACCAGCGACAGTGCCGAACAGCGATTGAATCACAATCGAATAGATGGCCGCAGGCACCGCATCGAATCTAATCTCCACCGACGCACCCGCAACAAACGAGACTGCAGAGCTTTTCACCAATTCGGGTCCTCCACCTGGTGTACGAAGTACCAGCCCGAGAAAAAACCCACCGTCGTTCTGATCGACCTGCAGTCCGAGGACAACATCAACAGTCCTATCGAGGACGAACTCGGTCAGTTTACTAGGAATGGGGGAACTACTTGTAAATGATCCCGCATCGAATTCCACTCCCATTGCGGTCACCGCCTTCAACAAAATAGATGGTTTGCTCTGGCCACACCGAAGCTGCGACTTCGGGTCGTTAACACGGGTAGTAGCGTCACACCATCGCATTTGCTTGTATCGAGTAGTGGCCTACTCGACTCGGCGTCGCAGCCGGCCGGCTCCCCGGCTGAATGACGCCACCTCGCGGATCGCCTGTGAATCACGGTATGCGACTGGTGTCTCCCAATAGCTCGAGCCATTCGCCGACCAGCGCCAGTACGAAATCCGATGCAAGGCTAGTGCTGGCATGCCGCATCGGGTGGCGACGGCTCGCCATCGGGAGAGCAACAGCCTGGCGCGCAGCACGAGTCCACGGCGGCCGGATCTTGGGATTCGGCCGCCGTCTCGGCGCCGGGTTTGACGGCTTTGATGATCGCGGAGTGCATGCCGTCGGCGACCTGATGGGTCGAGGTGATCTCGATGTCGGTGAATCCGGCTGCAGTGAGGTGGTTTCGGTACTCGGTGAACGACAGCGCCCCTGCGATACAGCCGACATAGTCGCCTCGTTCGGCGCGCTGGGGTGGGGTCAATTCGTCCTCCGCGACGACATCGGCGATACCGATGCGCCCACCCAAGGTCAGGACTCGGGCCATCTCGGCGAAAACGGCGGGTTTGTCGACCGACAGGTTGATCACACAGTTGGAGATCACCACATCGATGGTGTTGGCGGGCAACGGAATCGCCTCGATGTTTCCCTCGAGAAATTCCACGTTGCGCGCTGCGGCCTTGGCGGTGTTCTCGAGTGCCAGGGCCAGCATTTCCTCGGTCATGTCGAGGCCGTATGCCTTGCCGGTCGGCCCGACACGGCGCGCGGAGAGCAGCACGTCGATCCCGCCACCGGATCCGAGGTCGAGGACGCGTTCGCCTTCGCGCAGTTCAGCAACCGCGGTCGGGTTGCCGCACCCCAATGATGCTGCGCCTGCTCGGATCGGGAGCTGGTCGCGGTCGGTAGCCCCGTACAGGCTTGCGCCGAAGGTTTGATCGACCGCGATGGGGTCGGTCCCGCAACAATCCTCGGCGACCCCGCCCGCGGCAACAGTTCTGGCCGCGTGCGCATACCGGGCTCGCACGGTTTCACGGAGTTCGATCTGCTGGTCTGTCATGACATCACGTCCCTGATTGGTTGGAATCCAGGCCGGAGCAGGTAACCGACCCAACTGTATTGATGAATGTCTATACAGCTTGCGCCGCTGAATAGAAGTCTGTCAATATAGATATGTGTCTAAACAGGATCTGCCAGTCATCGCCTCCACCGACTGCTGCAACAGCACCCTCGCAGCCCCGCTGGACCACGAGGTGGCCGTGGAGTTGGCGAGCGCGTTCAAGGCGCTGGCCGATCCGGTGCGGCTGCGGTTGCTGTCGCTGATCGCCTCCCGGCCCGGCGAGGAAGTGTGCGTCTGCGAGCTGACCCCGCAGTTCGAGCTATCCCAGCCCACCATCTCCCACCACCTCAAAGTGCTGCGCGAAGCCGGGTTGATCGACTGCCAGCGGCGCGGCACCTGGGTTTACTACTGGGCGATTCCCACAGCGCTGCACCGACTTTCCGATGTCTTGGTCACTACCGGTGCCGACCGGGTCGAAGCACCCGCATGACCGACGTCGCTTTCACGCCCGCAGCACTGAAGCGTCGACTGCTGGCGGAGTTCACCGGGACTGCGCTGCTGGTGACCATCGTGGTCGGCTCGGGCATCGCGGCCAGCGAGCTTTCTCCCAACGATGTCGGGTTGCAGCTGCTCGAGAACTCCACCACCACCGCCCTCGGGCTCGCGGTGTTGATCCTGGTCTTCGGGCCCGTCTCCGGCGCCCACTTCAACCCGGCTGTCTCGGCTGCCGACTGGCTGCTGGGTCGCCGCCACGGCACCGGCCTGACCGGCGGCTATGTCGCCGCCTACCTGATCGCGCAGATCGCAGGAGGCGTGCTGGGCGCGATGCTCGCGAACATCATGTTCGATCACGAGCTGGTGCAGATCGCGACCCATCACCGCGCCACCGGCGGGCATCTGGTCGGCGAAATAGTTGCTACTGCAGGGCTGATCGCTGTCATTTTCGCCCTCGCGCGCACCGGCCGCGCCAGCTACTCCGCAGCTGCGGTCGGCGCCTACATCGGAGCCGCCTACTGGTTTACCAGCTCCACATCCTTCGCCAACCCCGCGGTCACCCTCGGGCGGATGTTCTCCGACACCTTCGCCGGGATCGCTCCCGCCTCAACCCTCGGATTCATCGCCGCTCAAGTCCTCGGCGCGCTGATCGGGCTCGGCCTGGTCACCATCCTGTATCCGCATACCACTACCGCCGACAACACCGTCGTCGCGCACAACGTCTCCGCTGACTGAAAGGCGCTGTCCGCCAATGCCATCCAAGCCCAGCGTCTTGTTCGTTTGCGTCCACAACGCCGGCCGCTCGCAAATGGCCGCCGGATTTCTCACCCACCTCGCAGGTGCGGCCGTCGAAGTCCGATCCGCCGGAACCGCGCCCGCCGGAACCATCAACCCTGTCGCCGTCGAAGCGATGGCCGAGATCGGCATCGACATCGCTGATCAGACTCCGAAAGTCCTCACCTCGGACACTGTGGAAACCTCCACCGTCGTCATCACAATGGGCTGCGGTGACACCTGCCCATTCTTTCCCGGCGTCACCTACCTCGACTGGAAGCTCGACGACCCCGCAGGCCAAGCCCTCGACGCCGTCCGGTCCATCCGCGACGAGATCGGACAAAGAGTCCGCAACCTACTCACCGAACTCGGCATCGACTGACAACATCGGACCACCTGGTCAGCGGCATCGCGATCTCCGCTAGTACTGCAACGGCACTCGGGTGGTGGACGAGGTGAGCAGTGCAGCATCTGCTCGGTGGTTCCGGGACACATTCGGGCCGCGCGAAGTCACTCGTCACAGCCACAGCCACAGCGAGCCTGGACGAGTCATCACGCCGAAGCCGTCGTCACCGGTGGGGACACTCTGATCGCCGGACTTCCTATGGCCGACTATGGTCCACGCCGGAACAAAGGAGTGACGTTGCGGGTGCTGTTGTCGACGAGCGGGACGCGCGGCGATATCGAGCCGGCCTTGGGGCTCGCGCTGCAGTTGCGGGAGCTCGGAGCCCAGGTACGGGTGTGCGCGCCACCGGACTTCGAGAGGCGCTTCACCGAGCTGGGCGTGCCACTGGTGCCGTTGGGGCCGCCGATGCCAGGTTCGCATGGCGCAAAAGCCTCGCTGGCTGATCGGCTGGACTACTCAGACCGGTGGCCCGCATTTCAGTTCGACACGATCTCCACAGCAGCCACAGGATGCGATGCGGTAATCGCAACCGGCATTACGGAGATCGCCGCCCGGTCGGTCGCTGAGAAGCTGGGAATCCACTACCAGTACGCGAGCTACCAGCCGACCAGCCTGCCCTCGCCGCATCATCCGCCGATGCCGCGGATGCCGGGCGATCGGCCTGCGCCAGCGGCCATTGGTAACCAACTGCAGTGGGAGATCGACGCCCAGGGGTGGAACGCGGAGTTCGGTGAGGCATTGGATACCCGCCGAGCAGCGCTCGGGCTGCCACCGGTGGGCAGTGTGCGCGACCATGTAATCACCGACCGCCCGTGGTTGGCAGCGGACCCGGTTCTGGGGCCATGGCCAGAATCGCCCGGTCTGGACGTCGTACAGACCGGTGCCTGGATCGTGCCCGACGAACGCCCCCTCCCGGCCGAATTGGAGGCGTTCTTGGACGCGGGTACACCCCCGGTGTATATCGGCTTCGGCAGCATGCTGGTGCACAACGGCATCGCCCGGGTCGCGATCGAAGCAATCCGCGCGCACAACCGCCGTGCGCTCCTCGCCCGTGGCTGGGCCGAGTTGGCCGTGATCGACGACCTCCCCGACTGCATGGCCGTTGGAGAGGTCAACCATCAAGCGCTGTTCACTCGGGTCGCCGCTGTCATCCACCACGGCGGCGCGGGCACGACAACGACCGCCGCCCGGGCCGGCGTGCCTCAAGTGGTGGTACCCCAGATGATGGACCAGTCGTACTGGGCGCGCCGGGTGGTCGGTCTCGGCATCGGCACGGCGTGTGAGGACGCTGGTCCCGATACAGCGTCATTGTCCGCCGCTCTCGACGTCGCATTGACGTCCACCACCCGAGCGCGCGCAAGCGTAGTGGCCGGCATGATCCGCGCCGACGGGGCGACGGTGGCAGCTAAGTTGCTGATCGACGCGATCAGTTAGGGAAGCTGTCGGAATGCTCCTGCAACGACACTCAGGTGAGTGGGTGGCCGCGGCGCCGGTAGTGCGTAGAACACGTCGCATGCTTCCAGCCAATCGCGCAGGTAACCGGCTTGGCCGTAAGCCTCATCGGCGGTGAACTACGCGAAGGGCGTCCCTGCGGCCATGGCTCGCTCGAGCATCATGATCATCAGCCGCGGCTTCTCGGCGAACCCGACTTCGCCGGGGATCCCGGCGGCGCAGCAGTCACGGTCCACGAGACCGGAACATACAGTGCACGATCGATCAGGCATGTCGTTGCAGTACTAGGCGTCCGCCGTGATCAGAACGGGCACAGGCTCTTCGGTTACCGGAGTCGTGTGGGCGTCGAGGCCGCGGCGGAAGAAGTCGGGGTTGCGCCGGCGTGCTACCAGCATCAGCACGGCACCGAGCAGCAGGATGCCGAAGCCCATGTAGAACACGAGTCCGATGCCGCCGATCGAGGCACCACTACCGTTGTCCGGGTCCATGCTTTCACGGACCGACACCAGGAACACCGCCAGCAGCATTGCGCCGCCGAGCAGCGGGAACAGGAATTTGAAGACGACGTTGCGGGCGCTGGTGAACAGCTCCTTGCGGAAGTACCAGACGCAGGCGAAGGCCGTGATGCCGTAATACCAGCAGATCATGATGCCCAGTGCCGCAACGGTATCCAGCAGCGATCGCTCGGAAAGCAGGCACACGATGGCGTAGAAGGCTCCGGTCACCACGCCGGCGACGACGGTGCTGAAGGTCGGCACCAGGTAGCGCGGGCTCACCTTGCTGAACTTCTTCGGGAACGCGCCGTAGGCGCCCATTGCGAGCATGGTGCGGGCCGCGGGCAGGAAGGTTGTCTGCAGGCTCGCGGCCGAGGAGGCGAGGATCGCGAGCAGCAGCAGCGGGCCCGCCCAGCCGAGCACCGGGTCGGCGAGCGCACCGAAGACATTGTCGGCGTTCTCCTCGTTGCCGAGGCCGAGCCCGGTGTCGCCGACACCGGCGTACATCATCACGGCGACCGCGACGAGCAAGTAGGTCAGCAGGATCGAGAGCACGCAGAGCAGTCCGGCCCGGCCGGGCACCCGCTTCGGGTCCTTGGATTCCTCGCCCAGGGTCAGGCAGGTGTCCCAACCCCAGAAGGCGAAGATGGAGCCGGTCACCCCGATCATGAACGCGCTCAACGTGAGTCCGGTGAACGGGTCGAACCAGTCGAGATCGAAACTCAGCTGGGTGGGCGAACCGTGGCGGGCCACGTGTACCAGCGCGGTGACCGCGAAGGCCAGCAGAATGATCATCTGGAACCCGACGAGTACGTACTGCACCCGCTCACTTGTGGTGATGCCGCGGCCGGCGACCAGGGTCGCGATCGCAACGAACACCAGCGTGGTGGCGATGTTGATGCCCTTGTGGTCGGCCAGCTCGGCAATGCCTGGACTACTGAAGATCCGCCCGAGGAACAGGTAGAAGAACTCCACCGCAATCGCGGCCAGGTTGGAGAGCACGATGACCGTCGCCATCACCATGCCCCAGCCACACATCCAGCCGACATAGGGCCCGAAGGCCTTGGTGGACCACGTGAACGAGGCTCCGCAGTCGGGCATCCGTGCGTTCAGCTCGCGGTAGGCGTAGGCAGTCAAGAACATCGGGACGAAGCCGACGAGGAGAATGGCCGGCATCTTCAATCCGACCGCCGCGACGATCAGACCGATGCTGGCGGTCAGCGTGTAGCCGGGCGCGACTGTCGAGATCCCGAGGACCGCACCGGAGAAGGTGCCGATGGTGCCTGCGGCAAGCCCCTTGTCGACCGGCCGCTCGCTGGTTTGTGCGGCGGGCGGGAGCTCACTGAGGATGCTCATTCGTTTCCTCCTTCGGAAACCACGACCATTGGCACCTGGCGGACTCCGAGCAACGTCACGGCCGTAGCGGATAACGCTGCGAATTCGCCGTCGACGTAGTTCTGGAGTGCGGGACCGGTCATCGATTCACCGCCCGCTGGACGGGCGTTGTCTGAAATTTGCGTGGCCTTCAGTGTGCGCTGCGACACAGCCGACGACCTGCGCCGAGTTGGACACTGGGTCGACTTTTCTTCGACAATCTGTACAACCGCGCGCTGACCCCGCGGCTGTTAGCTGAGCGCTACCCAGACCTCGGCAGCAGCGTCTCCAATGCGCTGCGCAGGTGCGCGCGGGCCTCTTCGGCGGCGAGCTCCCCCGATAGCCACCGCGCGGCCAAGCCCTCGGTCAGCGCTGTGATGATGAGCCCGACCTGTGGTGCGTCCACGGCACGGGACACATCATCGACCGCCTGGGCTACCCGAATAGCATCGGCGATCTCGTCGATCCACTGCCGCGAAGTGCGGGCCAGCGGCTCACGCAAGGGCGGTTCATAGACCGCGCTTGCTCGCAATTCGTTCCAGGCCAAGGAGTTCTCGACCATCTCCGGCGTGTTCTCGAGCTCCGCCAGCAGTTGACCGATGAGCTGCTCGCGCGGTGACCCGGAGTCGTCCGCCGCCTTCCGGTACACACGGGACCGGTCGTTGATGTAGGTCAACGCGGCGGCGAGCAGTCCGTCACGGTCTTTGAAGTAGTAGTAGAGCAGCCCGGGTGACACCCCGGCCACCTGTGCGACATCACCCACGCGCAGACCACGCACTCCGCGCTCGGCGATTGCGGCGGCGCTGGCCCGCAGGATTGCCTCCCGCCGGCTTGTCATGCCACGCACTTGCCTTCCCGCCCTTCATCATTCGCAGCTGTCATGATATCCCGCAACGGCCGCCGCTCACCGGCCCGCGGGCCGCCGTGCTCGGCAGCGCTACGCGGGCTGCTGCTGGGTGATGCAGTGGATACCTCCACCACGCGCGAATATCTCGCGAGCGTCGACGGACACCACGCGTCGACCCGGGTAGGCATCGGCGAGGATGTCACGTGCCGCGGCATCGTGCGGATCGTCGAAGGAACAGCAGATGACGCCATCGTTCACGACGAGGTGATTGATGTAGCTGTAGTCCACCCAGCTCTCGTCGTCGCGCAGCACCTGCGGCGCGGGCACTTCGACTATCTCCCAGGGCTTTCCGTCGACATCGTGACTGTCGCGCAACACCGCCATTATCTCGTCGGTCACCCGCGCATCGGGGTGGGAGCGGTCGGACTGAGAGTGCACGAGCAGCCGCCCCGGTGCGGAGATGGCGGCGACGATATCGACGTGACCGCGGGTGCCGAACCGCTCGCTGTCGCGCGTGAGCCCGCACGGCAGCCAGATGACATGTTCGGCGCCGATGGTGCGGGCCAATTCGGCTTCCACCGCGGCCTTGTCCAGCCTGGGATTGCGGCCAGGATCGAGCTGGACGGTCTCGGTGAGCAGTACCGTGCCCTGTCCGTCGACCTGGATTCCACCGCCCTCGTTGACCAGATTCGAGGCAATGACCTCGGCCCCGGCCAGTGCGCCGACGGTCGCCCCGATGTGGCGGTCGTCGGCCCAGCGGGCCCAGGCCTGTCCGCCCCAGCCGTTGAACACCCAGTCGACCGCGCCGAGGCGTCCGCTTTCGTCGCGGACGAAGGTCGGGCCGATATCGCGCATCCAGGCGTCGTCCAGTGGGGCCTCGACGATCTCGACGGCCTGCGACAGGTACCGGCGCGCGGCATCCCGGTCGGCGGGATCGACCACCATGGTGACGGGTTCGAAGTCGAGGATGGCGTGTGCGACGGCGGACCACGCGAGCCGGGCGGCGTGCGCGGACTCGGGAGTCGCCGAAATAGACGCGCCCAGCGGCGGGAACGCCATCCAGATCCGTTCCTGCGGTGCGGTTTCCGACGGCATCTTCCAGCTCATGCCTCCTCCCCGTACGGGCGGGCAGCATCGACCGGTGCGGTGAGGCGGGCGTAGGTGTCGGGCCTGCGAGTGGTCAGGAAGGGAAACAGGCCGAGCCAGTCACGGCGCTGCTCCAGGTCGAGATCGGCCACCAGCACCGCCGCGGTGTCGCGTGGAGCGCGAACCAGCACGCGGCCGTAGGGGTCGGAGATGAACGATGAACCGTAGAAGCTCACGCTGCCCTCGTCGCCGAACCGGTTCGGCACGATCATGAAAGTGCCTGCGGTGATGCCATTTCCGACGATGACGTGGTGCCACAGTGGTTGAGTGTCGAAGTCCGGGAACGACGGCTCCGATCCGATCGCCGTGGGGTAGACGAGGATCTCCGCACCACCGAGCGAGTAGGCCCTCGACACTTCGGGGAACCATTCGTCCCAGCAGGTCGGCAAGCCGATCGCGGCGCCGTCGAGCGCTGCAGGCCGGTATACCGGGTAGGGGTCGTCGGCAGGCCCGGGGCGGAAGTAGGTGTCTTCGTAGTAGCCGTCGGTCACCGGGATGTGCAGCTTGCGGGTTCGGCCGATGAGTTCGCCGTCGGGCGAGACCAAGATCGCCGTGTTGAACCCGAGGCCGTCGGCAGCCTCCGCGCGCTCGTAGAGCGAGGCATGGACAGCGACACCATTCGCCTTCGCAGCCTCGGCGGTGAAGGCGAAGGTCGGACCCGAAAGCAGCTCCTCCGCAGCGCCGCCCGGATTCGCGCCGGCCCGCACGTCCGCCGGATAACGCGACAGGGTCAACTCGGGAAGAAACACCGCCTGCGCGCCCTGTTCGGCTGCGATCCGGATGCCCGCGGCAAGCTGAGCACGCAGTTCGGCGGGGTCGGCCAGCCAGCGGTGCTGCACGACACCGACTCGGACGGGTCGACGCAGTGCAGCGGTCGTCCGCGCGAATGAGGGCGGTGGTGCGAACGCGGTCTCGAGGACGAACGTCGATCCATTCATGGCTTCGATACCTCCTGGAATCGATGAACTGAAAATTCAGTCAATGCAATCGGCAGTCGAAGCCGACACCGGCGCACGGCCGACGTGTCCGAACCACTCGGGGACCAGATCGCCTCGAACGCCACTTCCGTCGCAGCCCTGCGGGGTGTCCACGATGAGCAACGGCAGATACCGCACAGAAAACATTGCGAAATCGATACTGTCAACCGCAAAGGACAACTGATTTCGTTGTATGAGCATGATATTTAAGGCGAAGTGTGCTGTGACTTCTGTTCTGAACGGAGCCACTGGCCGTTCACGCCGCGCCCTCGAACAAGGAGCGGCCCTCACCCCTTCGCCATCAATGACGCCGACGGCGTGGTCGACTGCGCGATCGCGACGACCTTCTGCGCGAGGCGGTCTGGGTCGATGACGATGCACTGTCGGACGCGATCGCCACTTGTCTACGCACGTGACCGGCATGCAGTACACACAGGTCCGCAGCTGCCCGAGTCAGCGCCGCACACCCACCGGTCGATGGTCAACGAAATTCGCAGCCGTGTCCGGAAAGAAATATGCCCTCGCCGTATCAGCTGCCGCGCGAGTCGCTCGATCGATGGCCCGCGATAGTTCGCCACCATCAAGACTGATCGATCGGTTCGAGCGGTCGAGTGACAGCCGCGCCGCGGTGCTGGTTTCAGGGCCGGGCTCCGACAGCACCGAGTCGGTACAGTCCAAGTGTGGGCATCGCCGAGCGCGGATCCGCAACCTTGGGTCACGATCGTCGAGATGAGGAGGCCCTCGATCGAGACATCACGTGTGCACGGTGCGCAAACCGAGCTCGAACAGGACGCCGCCACCGCACCCGGTTTCGCGGTCCTGACGAGCGCAGCCCTTGGTGTGGCTGTTCTCTTGTGCGTCCACTTCGACCGGGCTCCGTTCATCGGCAACTCGACCGACGCCGATCAGTTCGTTGGTCTGGTGATCGGCGGGATTCTGCTGGGCACTTCCCTGCTGGTGTGGGCGATCAAGACCCTGTACCTGGTCGGCAGGGAGCACCGGTGGTCATGGAAGGTCGCCGCCGTGCCTGCCGTTGCCCTCGCGGGGATGGTGGCCGGGATGGCCTTTCGGCCCGACGGCTTCGACTCCGCACGTCCGGCAATCGAAGACGTCGCGGTCGAGATGCAGCGCGCAGATGGACCGACCAGCCGCCGAGACCTGAGCCTCGGCGGGCTCGATATCAGCTTGGCTCAACGCGAATCCGATGGGCGCGTCTACTTCTACGACGCCGACGGGTTCATGGGCTCCACCGTCCGCGGCTGGGTGTATTCGCCTGGCACCGAGCCGGTAGGGGGTAACGCCCGGCTGTTCGAAAAGCTGTACGGAGACTGGTACACGTTCGTCTTCAGCACCGAATGAGACCGCAGGCGGCTCAGCGCCAGAGCGGGTCGGACCATGCCGAAGACGGCCCGCAGCGGAAGAAATGGCCAGCACGGCAATACCGAATCACCGCGCCATGGGCTGCGCACGACCCCTCGTCACGGGGGCGGATCAAACCGTCCCGGCGATCCTATTCGTCACTGTTTGCCGAAGAGTTGCCAGTAGATACGGTACCCATTCGGTCAGTGGAGGACGGACCACCGAGGCGCGTCAGGAAGTGATAACTCCTCCTGACACCGGGCTTCCTGTTGACGAGCGTGATGTCGCCACCGTAGTGGGCCATCACCCGGTGATTCATGACCGCGCGCCACAGCGGGGGCACGGCGGCCAGGACGACCATAGTGGCGTAGCCGGCAGGCAACTGAGGTGCCTCCTGGCTGCTGCGTAGGGTCTGGTAGCGACGCCCCGGGTTCGCGTGGTGGTCGCTGTGACGTTGGAGGTGGAACAGGAAGACATTCGTGATCAGACGGTCGCTGTTCCAACTGTCGCGCGGTGAGCACCGCACGTAGTTGCCGTTGGCGCGGCGCGCGCGCAGCAATCCGTAGTGCTCGACGTAGTTCACTGTCTCCAACAATCCGGCGCCGATCATCGCCTGCAGGAGCAAATACGGGATGACGGCGGGGCCGAAGACCAGAATCATCGTGCCGAACAGCACAACACTCATCGACCATGCTTGCAGGAGATAGTTATGTGGGCTGAACCAGCGTTTCCCTTTGCGGGACAGGCGTTCCCGTTCCAGGGCCAGCGCCGAGCGGAAGCCGCCGACTATGCTGCGCGGCAAGAACTCCCACAGTGACTCGCCGAATCGGGCGCTGGCCGCGTCCTCGGGCGTGGCGACGCGGACGTGGTGGCCGCGATTGTGTTCGACGAAGAAATGCCCGTATCCGGATTGCGCCAGAGCAACCTTTGCCAGCCAACGTTCGAGATGCTCGGCCCGGTGGCCGAGTTCGTGGGCGGCGTTGATGCCGATGCCCGACACGACCCCCATCGTCACAGCCAATCCCAGCTTGTCGGCGAGGCTCAGTTCCTGCCTGGCCCACAGGTATCCGGCGATCAGCAGGCCGATGAACTGGAGCGGCAGGAAGAGATAATTGCACCAACGATAGTATCGATCGTTGGACAACGACTCGTAGTCCTCATCGCGCGGATTGCTGCCGTCATCGCCCACCGCCAAGTCCAGCAGTGGAATTACCACGAACACAATGATCGGACCGATCCACCAAAACAGCTCCAGCCCGGTGTGGGCTACTAGTTGTGAGGGCAGTAGCGCACAACCCGGTGCGATCAAACCTAGAACCCACATATAACGTTTGGGGTCGCGCGCGTCTGTATTCTCAAAGATTGCCATAGTCGTCCCGTGATTCGACATACCCGGTTGAGAGTTTGGCCCGACGAAGACGGTTCCGTCTAATCTTGTTGATCTAGAATAAACGTTTTCTCGCCGCTTACCAGCGATCCGTTGAAATAGCCGCCTGACCGGCCGATTACCCAACCGATCCGGACCGCCGGAGATCGGTCGAGCCGAATTTTCGCCGAGAATCGTATGGGCGCACGGCTTCCCGCCTCGACGCACGAATAGTGGAACACCGCGAGGACTTTCGCCGCAGTACCACGCTTCGGCATCTCTACCGGCCGAGCACGGCGCCGCACAGGATGTGCCCGGCTCACCGGGTCCGCGGCCGGAACGCCAGGTTGGTCGCTACCGAGTCGCGGCGGGTGCACTCCGGCCACGAAAATCCGATGCGGCCGCACTGGTTCCGGCGGGCGCGGATCGTGCTTCTCGCTGTCGATCGGCTCGGTCCACCTGCTGCGGGTCGGCTCACAGGCCGACCCGCCACCCTGCATCGTGCACAGATCACCCACACTCAGGTGCGACGAGCCCGACAACGCGCGGGCATACACCGGACGCCGTGTATCCGATCGAAGTCCCCACGACACCGGAATTGCCGTGCGCCGGAAACTATGGCAATGCACCACAGTTGGACGGGGCTGGGATACCCGCCAACCGATCGGTGATCCATTGTTGCGAGGCCGCGAGCGACGGAAAAAAGGCCACCACGTGGGTGCCGACGACTCCGGAGAACGGGGGAATGTCCGCATTCGACTCCAGCTGAACCGGCACACCACGACTGCACCAGCTGGCGGCCATGTCCCGAATCGGCGTATACGGCGCACCCTCGTCGTTCCTGGCCGAGGCGATCAATACGGGAACAGACGGGGTGAGCCCGCCGACACGCTGCTCGTCGAATGCCGCTTTCAACACCGGGGACTGATCGATCACGTCGATGAGTGGTTGTCCGCTGGTGGTCCACTGGGATGTGTACTGATGGGCCTGGGCCAGCCCGACCGGGACGGCACATTTGTTCTGAGAGTCATCCAGGATCGCCTTGCCGATGTCGTTGAGTTCAGCATCGAGCACCGGTCGGGTGTTGGGATAGTTGGCGGCGATGCCGTTGAGAATCCACGCGTAGGTGGGTGCGACGGAGGGTCGGCCGTCGTTGTACCCGATGAAATACTCGTCATCCACCACCGGCCCCCCGACGTACGCGCCGCGCACATTCAGATCTGGAGCGTAGCTCGGTTGCAGCTCGGCAGCGCCTGCGGAGGCCATACCGCCCTGGGAGTACCCGTAGAGAATGACCGGTGAATTGGGGTTCAGGCTGCTCGGCAACCGCAATGCGGCACGCGCGGAATCCAGCACCGCGTGGGCTTGTGCCTTCCGGTTGAGATAGTCGTGAATATCGGGCGTGCCGAGGCCGTGGTAATCGGTCACCACTACCGCCATGCCACGCGACAGCAGGGAGAAGAGCCCTACCACGTCGTACTCGAAGATCACGTCGAGCGGCGGCTGGAAATGGACGAGATCCGGCAACAACTTCGAAGGCGCACACTGATCGCCCTGCCCCTTCGTGCCGACCCCGTACGCGATCAGCGGGCGCTCCCCCGGGCCGGGCCACGGCATGGCCGGCTCCAGATACGTGCCCACCACAGCGGTCGGCGCGTCCTGAGCATCGCTGCTGAGGTACATCATGCGTGTCGCCATCGCCGGGATTATTCCGGGCTGTCCTGGGGCCGACAGCGCCACCGGCGCCGGTTCGGTCCGGATGATGGTGCCCGGGTCTCCCGGCGGAAGCGGCACCGGCGGCAGGTAGAAGCCGCTGGCCTCCACGGCCGGAAGCATCCATGGGTCGGCTGCGGAAAACGCCCCGCTACCGACCGCGATGAAAGCTCCGGTCACAACTGCGGTCAAGCTGAGTATTCGACTCCTCACGAATCAATCCCTTCCTTCGATGGGGGATAGCCATGACTTCGAGAATCGGATACCGAGACTAGCTGCCTTAGAGCCTCCAGCCAGGCACAACGCGCCTCATGTTGATCACGACCGCATCGTCGGGCACCATCAGCCGCTTTCGGGCTCCCGATCCACGGGCCGGCGATGGCGAAGCCCCTGGCGTGCGCAGCAGGGCAGCCAGGGGCTCAGTCGCGCCGAATCGAGGTCAGCCCTTGACCAGTTCGGGGGCCACCGTTTCGGGCTCACCGGCCGCTTCCGGGGCGGCTGCCCGGCTCGGCAGGAGCACTGCCATCGCAATCACGATCAGCGCCAAGGCGGCGGAGACGACGAAGGCCAGGCGCATGCCGTCGAGGTGGGCGGTGACAGGGTCGGTGCCGTCGGCGACGAGCTCGGTGCTGCGGGCCGACATCACCGTCACCACCAGGGCGGTGCCGAAGGCCGCGGCGACCTGCTGCAAGGTGCCGAGCATGGAACTGCCGTGCGAGTACAGGTGCTGCGGGAGAGCACCGAGGCCGAGAGTGAAGACCGGGGTGAAGGTTGCCGCCAGCGACACCATCAGCAGCATGTGCAAGGCGATCAGCTGCCAGTACGGCATGGTCATCGAGATTTGGGTGAACCCGGCCAGCGACGCGGCGATCCCGATCGACCCTGGAATCACCAGCAAGCGTCCGCCGAACCGGTCGAACACGCGCCCGACGGTCGGTCCGAGTAGACCCATCGCCAACCCACCCGGCATCACCAGCAGGCCGGTCTGCAATGGGCTCAGGCCACGCAGGTTCTGCAGATACAACGGCAGCAGGATCATCGACCCGAGCATCGCCATAAACGCGATCGACATCAGCACCAACGCCTTCGAATAGGTGCCGGACCGCAAGACCCGCAGATCCAACAGCGGAGTGCCGGTACGCTGCATGCGCAGCTGACGGAACACGAACGCGGCGATGAGAGCCGAGCCCGCGGCGACGATCAGCGCCGGGCTGGTGAGGTTGCTGCTCTCGAACCGGCTGAGCCCGAACACCAGCCCACCGAATCCGAGTGCGGCCAACACCACGCTGGCCGAGTCGATCGCCCCGGCCTGCGGTTCACCGATGTTCTCCAGCCGGCGCAGGCCCAGCCAGGTAACTACCCCCGTGATCGGCAGCACCAGCACGAAAAGCCAACGCCACGAACCGATCTGCAACACCAACCCGGAAACCACGGGTCCCAACGCGGGCGCCACCGAAATGGCAAGGGTGACATTGCCCATCACGCGGCCGCGGTCCTGCTCGGGCACAACGGTCATCAACGTGGTCATCAGCAGCGGCATCATCACCGCGGTGCCGCCGGCCTGGATGATCCGCCCGAGCAGCAGCACCGCGAACGACGGCGCGACGGCCGACAGCGCGGTACCGGCCAAGAAGACCCCCATCGCCACGGCATACGCCTGCCGGGTCGACACCCGCTGCAGGAACCAGCCGGTGGTCGGGATGACGGCCGCCATCGTGAGCATGAACGCGGTGGACACCCACTGCGCCGCTCGTTCGGTGACCGCGAGGTCGTCCATCAGACGCGGGATCGCGTTGATCATGATGGTCTCGTTCAGGATCACCACGAAGGTCGCGAGTACGAGCACCCGGATGACGGTCGGTGTCCGCCTTCCCGAGGCGGGAGCGGATAGTTCGGCGGGCATCGGGTACCTCCGGAGGATGGTGCGTTGGCAGGAATATGTGTGGCCCGTTGCCGAGTCACCGGATCGCGTCCCGGCGCCACAGTGATTGAGACGGAATCGGCCACTCGAACTCATCGGGCGCGCGTCAGTATTGCGGTCGGCACCGACATCTCTCACCCGATTTTCCCGCCCATCGACCCGCGAGCTACCCGGAAACTACTGGTCAGCAGCCAATCTCACAGGTGCCGATATCGAATCGTGAGCCTGGTCACGTACCCCTGGGTGGCGTCGACACCACGCCACCCTGCCCATGACCTCCCCGCCGCCACCGGTACGGGCAAACTCGGCGCAAGTTAGATGTCACTGCGCGTCATGTTTTGTTGTGCCATCATTTATTGGCACGCTATATAACGAGTCGATGGTTACGCCGTCCCGGCGCGACCTGAGTTTCTACGGTCGGGGCGGTGAAGCGCGTTGCCAATGCGGGTATCGAGACTGCAGTCCAGACCTTTCGACGGACTCGCGCGGACCGGCCGCAGCGACCGATACGGAAATCCGTTGCCGGACTCGATGTTCGACGCCGACCCGAACGATCTCTCGGCAACTCCGGCCGAGCGGTTCGATGCACGGCCGGATCAGCCAGGCGGCAGCGAATATCCCCCTCTCAGCACCTCGGGCCGATGTCGGCCGGGGAACCAACCAATCTCCAATGATTGAGGTGATCACGAAATGTCAAGGCCACCTGTGGAAGTCGTTCGAAGCCTGGTCCCTGCTCGAATGGATCGGCTGCCGTGGACGAGATTTCACTCGTTGATAGTCATCGGACTCGGGGTGTCCTGGATCCTGGACGGGCTCGAGATCCAGATCGTCAGCAGCATGGGTGGTGTGTTGGAGAGCCCGAGCACCCTCCACCTCACCAGCGGGCAGGTCGGCGCGGCCGCATCGTGGTATCTGGCCGGACAGGTGGTCGGCGCACTGGTCTTCGGCAGAATCACCGACAAACTCGGACGCAAGAAACTCTTCATCCTCACGTTGGCGATCTATCTCGTTGGCAGCGGATTGGCCGGCCTGTCGTGGAGCGCCTGGTCACTGTACTTCTTCCGTTTCATTGCCGGCACCGGGATCGGCGGCGAGTACACGGCAATCAATTCGGCGATCGATGAGATCATGCCCTCGAAATACCGAGGGCGAGTCGACATCGCCATCAACGGTACTTATTGGGGTGGAGCCGCATTGGGTGCGGCGGCCAGTCTGGTTCTCTTCAATGAAGACATCGTCCCGCTGCACTGGGGCTGGCGGATCGGCTTCTTCATCGGCCCGGTTCTCGGCCTGATCATCATCTTCTTGCGCCGCCAGGTACCGGAGAGCCCGCGATGGCTCCTCACACACGGTCGGGCCGCCGAAGCCGAACGAACCGTAGATGAGATCGAGGAGCGCATCCGAAGCCGAGGTGTCGAACTGCCCCCGGTCGACAAAAGCAAGGCCTTGGACATCGTCGACGCGGGCCGGCTCTCTTATCTGCAGATGGCTCGTATCTTCTTCGGCAAGTATCCCTCCCGGTCTCTCCTCGGGTTCACGATGATGGCCACGCAGGCATTCTTGTACAACTCGATCTTCTTCACTCAAGGCATGGTGCTGATCTACTTCTACGACGTGCCGCTCGACCACACCGGGTACTACTTCTTCCCGTTCGCGGTCGGCAACCTGATCGGACCGTTGGTACTCGGGCCACTTTTCGACAGCATCGGACGCCGAAAAATGATCTGTGCCACCTACGTTGGCTCCGGCACACTTCTTCTCATCTCGGCCTGGGCGTTCAATGCGGGACTGCTGACTGCCGTCACCCAAACCGCACTCTGGTGTGTCATATTCTTCTTTGCCTCAGCGGGAGCATCCTCGGCCTATCTCACCGTCAGCGAGATCTTCCCGTTGGAGCTGCGCGGCCAAGCCATCTCGTTCTTCTTCGCGATCGCACAGGGCACCGGCGGCGTGGTCGCACCGTACTTCTTCAGTCGGCTGATCGGCGGCGCCGACAATGTCGACCTGGACCGGCTCCCACTGACCTGGGGGTACATAATCGGCGCCGGAACGATGGTCATCGGCGGCCTGGTCGCCTGGCGCTTCGGCGTGGACGCCGAAGGTAAATCGCTGGAGGACATCGCCGATCCGCTGAGCGCGGCACACCGCACCGACGAACAATCGACGCCGGAACCAACCCGGTCTATCTGACGCAGTTGCCGAGCCGGCGGTGGGTGCCACAAGCCCGCCGCCGCTCACGCCAGTTCCCTGCCCGGCGGGATCGAGACTCCACGGGCCGCGCTGTCCGGATCACGGCCCGCAACGGCAGGCGCACCGATGCTCCGACTGGGTTCGGTGACGACGTGGTCAGCACAGGAAAGCAGATCGAAGCAACAGGCAGTGCACTGGAATTCGGCCCGCCCGACGGTGACCGGGAGGTAACGGCCATGTGCCTTACGTCCTCTACTCACGCAACAACTGCGAAATGGTGACGAACCGATAGCCACCTGCCCTGAGCTTGTCGATCATCGGGGCGATGGCGTCTCGGGTCTGCTGGCGCCCGCCATACATGGCGTGCAGCAACACGATCGAACCCGGTCGCACCCGGGCAACCGTGTAGTCGGCGATCGCCGCCGCGCTGCTGTCGACCTCCGGATACGAATTGGGTTCGACGTCCCACAGAATCGTTTTCCGGTCGTGCTCATGCAAGTAATACGGCAATGTCAGCAGCTTCTTGCCATTAGGCGGACGAACCGTGATCTCGCCGGTGTACCCGGTGTTACGAATCAGCTCGTCCGTGCGCTCGATTTCGCCGGCCACAGTTCCAGGCGTCACGAAGACCATTCGCTGATGCGAGTAGGTGTGGTTGCCGATCTCGTGCCCCGCTTTCGCGATGGCCACACCGAGTTCCGGGTGACGTTCCAACTCCTGCCCGATCAAGAAGAACGTCGCGTGCACCCCCTTGTCGGCCAGCACATCCAGCACAGGTTGGGTGCCAGCGGGACCCGGTCCGTCATCGAATGTCAGCGCGACGACCTTCGATGTGGTGTCCACACGGTCGGTCAGACCACCGAAGAACTGGAAGGTTCGGGAGTTCACCACACGGAACAGGCCGAAGCCGCTGCCGAGCAGCACAACGAGCAGCATCGCCAGACAGATTGTCCATCTGCGGGTGCGGCGGGAGAGGTGGCGACGAAACAACATGCTTCTGAGCATGTCGGCTCGCATGCCCACGCGGAAGCGACGGAAGTACTCGGAGCTTCTGAACACGGCCTAATGCCGGACGCGGACGACGAGTTTGCCGGTGGCGCGATCGTGCTCCATGTCGTCGTGGGCCTGCGGCACCTGCTCCAAGCCGTCGTAGACGCGGTCTACGGGGAAGGCCAGCTCGCCGCCCGCGACCGCATCGAGGATCTCCTGGAAGGCTTCCCGAGGCAGGTCGGCGGCATCGCCGAAGTAGCCCGCCAGGCGCACGCCCCTGGGCAGGTACTCGTTCGGAGAGAAGTCCCGCACCGTCCACTGGTTGGACAGGCTGCCGCTGAAGCAGGCCGTGCCGTGCACGCGCACCGCGCGCAATGTGTCGGGCAGGGTCGGCGTGCCGACGAGATCAAGGGCGGCGTCGACGCCGTCCGGGTACAGCTCGCGCACGGCGGGCGCGACCTCGCCGGTGTCGAGCAGCGGATGGTCGATACCGTGCTCCTTCAGCGAAGCGAGACGGGTGGCCCGCCGGGTGGTGGACAGCACCGTGGCACCGCGCCATGTGGCCAGGGCGGCGGCGGCCAGGCCCACCGAGGAGGTGCCGCCGCGGATCAGCACGGACTGACCGGGCCTCAGGTCCAGGCCGATGGTGAGCGAGCCGTAGGCGGTCTGCACCATCTCCGGCAGGGCGCCCAGCACCTCCCAAGGCAGGTCGGTGTCGATGGGGATGACCTGGGACAGCGGCACCGAGGCGTATTCGGCATAGCCGCCGTCGAAAGTGCGCCCCATGTCCCCCATCATGGCGACAACCTTCTGCCCAACAGCCAGCCCGCTGCCGGCCGGAGCCGCGTCGACGGTGCCGGCCGCCTCGATACCCGGCACCCGGGGAAAACTGACGCCCACGCTCACACCCAGCCGAAGCTTCAGCTCCGAGCGGTTGAGGCCGAACGCTTCGACGCGGATGCGCACCCAACCGTCCTTTTCGGGCGGGAGAGGCAGAGTGGTCAGCCGCAAGTTCTCGATGGGGCCGGGGGCGGAGAGTCGGACGGCGCGCATAGTGGTCGGAGATGGCGTCATGGCCTGCCTTCTTCCTAGGTAGGAGGGTCGGTCAGCGGTGATCAACATGCAGCCGATACTGCTTCATTCCCGACTCGCTATGGGACATAGGCCGTACGCGTTTAGCCCGAACTTGCGTATGAAACATCTGGTCCGGCTTATATCTTCCGCGAGTTCGCCGTTCACCCCGCCCATCAGGGACACGGATACGCACGAATCATCCACGATGCGTTGCTATCCGGCCGCCCGGAACCGTTGGCCTATCTGCTGGTCCGAGTCGGCAACCCAGCCAGAGCCGCGTACGAGTCATGGGGTTGGCGAGCGATCGGGCAAGACCAGCCGTTTCCAGATTCGCCGGCGACGGACGAGATGGCCGAGCTCACGCGTTGAATCGCGCGACAGAGGTTGGGCTGCGTCGGTTTCCACGAGATGTGTGACGGTGCCGGCCCAAATCCGGGGGACTCAACGGCATACGACCAACGTATGCCGCAAACCCCTAAATGAACCTGTCCAACGTCAACCAACCCGGTCCCAACCCCGCCCAACAAGGGCAGCACCCACCAGGGCAATTCGCCCCTGTCGATGCCTCTCCTCTGAACCTGAGTCGTATCCGGTCGACTACCGGCGCCGGAGGAGTAGGCACGGCCAGGCGAAGTCGGACGATGGTGTCGCATGCCGACCCGGGGCAAGCGCTATTCGCTCAGCTTCGTGAGCAGGAAATCCCTGGCGACGCAGGATGCTTGCTGGAACTGCTCCTCGTACACAGCGAAGTGGGTGCCCGGGATCAGCGACAGTTGTTTGGGTTCCAGCGCCTCGGCGTAGCTCTGCAGAGCGATATCGCTGGGCGTCAAGGTGTCCTGATCGGCGATCACCATCAGCAGTGGCGTCGGGGACACGCGGCGCAGGAACGCCTCCGGGGTGTAGGACTGGAACTTATCGACGCTGGAGAGGGTGACCTCGTTGCGCCAGGTAGGGACCTGCGGGCCGTTGGCCATCAACCAGTTGTAGACCTCGATACCAGGCATAGCGACAAGTTCGGTGGGATCATCGGAGGCCGCCTTGATCGTCTCGTGCGGTTTGCCGGAAGCGCGGGCTCGGCGGTCCGCGGCGATGGCCGCGTGAACGGCAGGCAGCATGATGGAGGGAACCAGGCTGCGGAAGTTGGCCCAGCCGTTGGTGATCGGCACCTGCGAGACGACGGCGCGCACGCGCCGGTCGGTCGCCGCGACGACCAAGACGTGGCCGCCCGCGTAGCTGGTTCCCCAAATGCCGATGCGTTCCGGGTCGATGCCGTCCAGGGTCTGGGCGAAGGTGATCGCATCGCGGTAGCCCTCGATCTGGGCGGTGGGGTCGACCTCGTAGCGGGGTTCGCCATCGGAGGTCCCGAACCCAGGGTGGTCGTAGACAAGACAGGCCAGGCCTGCGGCGCTGAACACTTCGGCAAATGGCGCGACCCATTCCTTGACGCCCGCGAAGCCGTGTGTCATCACCACCAGCGGGGTGCTGCCCGACGTCCGTTCCGGCCGATAGAGCCAGCCCCGCAAGGTTACTGCGCCACTGGTGAATTCGACATCGACGCGCATCGCGATCCTTTCCATGACATCCGTCCTGCAATCAAACTACGGCGTGCGTGGTCTGACCACTCGTGGTCGCGACGCGAATCTGCTCCCAGCGCATCGCGACGCCCTGGGAGCAGTCCACGCCGCCGCTATTCGCGTTCGTCGTGAACCATGACCTGATCGCTCGCCTCGTGATCAGGCGACGGACGCTCGGCGAGCACCGGGAACTGACCGGTGTAACCCTCACGCTGCAGCGCGATGCTCGCTACCCGCTTGCGGGCGAGAAACCACCCGACGACCAGCATCGGAACCACGACGACGCCCACGGCAATTACCGCACCACGCTGCAACTCGTCATCGCTGAAGGCCATCAGCGCGACCACCGTCGCCAGGAACACCAGCGTCGCGTAGCTCGTGTAGGGCGCGCCCATCAGCCGGAACTTCGGCCGCTCCACCTTGCCGTCACGCGCCCAGCGCCACAACTGCAACTGGCAGACCACGATCGCCGTCCACGCCACGATGGTGCCCAGTGCCGACATGTTCAGCACGATCTCGAATGCTTTGTCGGGCACCACCACGTTCAAGCCGACACCGAGCAAGGCGATCGCACCGGTGGCCAGGATGCCGACATAGGGCACACCGCCGCTGGACATCCGCGAAGCGATAGCAGGCGCACTGCCGTTCATCGACATCGACCGCAGGATCCGGCCGGTCGAGTACAAACCGG